>CALGHC010000026.1 GCA_937915965.1 uncultured Myxococcales bacterium | reverse complement strand
ACTTCCACTCCCGCGATGCGCGGCTATACTGCCCGCCATGGCGAGGGATGAACCACTACCACGTCCGTTTGGCCGCTACATCCTGCGCGAACGAATCGGCGCGGGTGGTATGGCAGAGGTCTTCCGAGCCGGCATGCCGGGCTTCGGCGGCTTCGAGAAGCCGGTCGCGATCAAGCGGATGTATGCCCACTTCGGCAGCGACCGCAAGTTCGTCGAGATGTTGACCGACGAGGCCAAGATCGTCAGCCAACTCGGCCACCCCAACGTGGTGCAGATCCTCGACGTCGGCGAGACCGACGGCGCCTATTACATCGCCTTGGAATACATCGACGGGGTCGACGTCTTCCGGCTGCTGCAGCGGCTGCACGACAACCAGATGGATCTGCCGATCGAGATGGCGATCTACATCGCCGGCGAGCTCGCCTCGGCGCTCGACTACGCGCACGCTCGCCGCGCCGCCGATGGCACGCCGTTGGGCATCATCCACCGCGACATCAGCCCGCAAAACGTCCTGCTCAGTCACCTCGGCGAGGTCAAGCTGACGGACTTCGGCATCGCCAAGGCCGCCTACCGCTTCACCCACACCCAGGCTGGCGTGGTCAAGGGCAAGCTCTACTACATGAGCCCCGAACACGCGCGCGGCGAGACGCTCGACCACCGCTCGGACCTGTTCAGCGCCGGTATTCTGCTCTACGAGATGCTCTGCACGACACCTCTGTACGACGAGGACGACCACGGGCGCCTGCTCTCGCGGGTCGGACGGGCGGACTACCACTGGCCGCCGGAGCGTTCAGGTCGAGTCCCGCCTCCCCTGCGCGCGGTCGCCGACCGAGCGCTGTCGGCAAAACCTCAGGATCGCTACCAGACTGGCCGCGAGCTGCACAGCGCCCTCGTCGCCGTGGGCCGCAAGCTCGGCCTGTTCTGTGACCGCGAGACCCTCTCCGTTTGGCTGCGCGAGCTCTACGAACGCGCGGACGACCGGCCGGTGCCCGAGTCCGGCGCCTGGGCGGTCGCAGAGACCGGCGAGGGTGAGGCCGACGAGCCAACGCGAGCGATCGCCGCGATGCCCGACGACGATGGTGCCAGCCATGCAGCCGGCGCAGACGCGATCGGCGGTGACGCAATCAGCGGCAGCGTTGTCCCCAGCGACCTGATGTCCCATGGCGCGCAAGTCAGCGACCTGGACGAGGCGGGCGAGACGCGCCGCGTGGCACCGCGCCCCTCGAAGAACAGCGGAGCCCGGCCACCGCCGCTGCCCACCCTCCTGGCAGGCCAGGATCGCAAGATCGGGGCTGCCGATGTGCCGGCGTCCTCGGCTTCGCCGACTGTCGCGTCAGAGGTAGTCGGGGCCAGCGTGCCGCCGCCGCCGCTGCCGCTAGCGGACGCCGAGGATCAGCCGACCATGGCGCTGCCCGTGGTCGGACCACCTGCGCCGCCGCCGCGCAGCTCACCCGTACCTCAGCCGCCCGGCGCGGTCGCGTCACGCCCCAACAGTTTGCGGCTGACCGGCCGCGCGCCGTCGTCGGTCCGAATCGCACCGGCGGTGCGCAGGCCGGTCGCCAGCGCGCCGCTGGTCCCGGCAGCCGGCGGTGTCCATGACCAGCACACATCGATGCTGCAGATTGAAACGGCGGCGCCGACCGCCGACGTGCGTGGCCAGACGCCACCGCCGCCGGTCGTGTCGGGACCGGCCCAAGCGCCCGTGGCCGACGCGCCGACGCAGTTTCTTCAAGCGCTGACCGACGATGGGCCACCGCGCGTGTCGACCCCACACCGGCCACCGACACCCATCGTCTCGCCGATTCAGGCGGCGGCCGCGGTGTTGCCGTCCCGAGATCCGGGCCTAGAACCGGCGAGTTGGTCGCTTCTTGGTCTGACCGCGCTGGTCTGGGCCGGGGTCGTGGTGCTCGGGGTCTACGCGACGTTGCTCGCGGTCAATTGAGACGGCCCACGCCGGCGGCAGCAAGAATCACACATGTTTCTGTTTGACACCCCGGATCCAGGCAGCCATTCTGCCACGACCCTGACGTCCCGGCGGCCGCGACAAGCGGCGGTCGAGACCACCCGAGCCGACTCAAAACCCCACGACCAGCGTGTCCTCGATGAGCAGCACGGACGAGCCGCGACACGGACGCGGCAAACGCATCGAGAGCCCCGACGAGGCGGCCCTCACCCTGCGCGCCAAGAGTCGGGACTCCGGCGTCGGCGACGCGCCGGTGATCATCGCGCGCGGTGCGGTTGTGGCGGGGACGATCAAGGGGATGACCAATGTCGGTCGCACCCTGGATGACAGCGAGACCGGCAATCCGGCCCTGGTCGCGGTCTGTGCGGTCTGCCGAAGTACCCGGATGGCCGGGGAGTGGTACACGTCTGGCGCCGAGACCTTCTCGTTTCGCGACACACTGGTGACCCACACGGTCTGCCCGCCGTGCGCACGGCAGAAGTACGGCGACCTCGCCGACGACTAGCCCGACCTTAAAAAGATCAATATTTCCGACAGCTGTCGAGATAGCGGCCGGGCAGTTCGCGGCCCAGGTGTTCGGCGACGCCGCGGCTAGCCACGCAGAGGGCGTCGATGTCGATGCCAGTCGCGACCCCCGAGCCTGACATCGCCCAGACGAGGTCCTCGGTGGCGAGGTTGCCGCTCGCGCCCGGCGCATAGGGGCAACCGCCGAGCCCGCCTGCGGCGCTGTCGAAGACGACGATGCCGGCGTCGAGCGCGACCAGGACGTTGGCGAGCGCGGTGCCGCGGGTGTCGTGGAAGTGCATCGCCAGTCGCGTCGTATCCAGCCGCCGGCGTGCCTCGTCGAGCCAGCGCGCGACCTGACCGGGCGTGGCGACGCCGATGGTGTCGCCGATCGAGACCTCGGTGCAGCCCATGTCGATCAGGCTGGCGGTCACGTCGAGGGCGCGGCCGATGGCTACCTCGCCGTCGTAGGGGCAACCAAAGGCGACCGAGACGTAGCCCCGCACCAGCAAGCCGGCGTCGAGGGCGCGCGCGACCAGGGGAGCGAATCGGCGCAGCGAGTCTTCGACGGACATGCGGATGTTGGCCCGGACGAAGGAATCGGTCACTCCAGTGAACACCGAGATCTCGTCGACCCCGGCGAGCAAGGCGCGATCGAGGCCAATCTCGTTGGGGACCAGGGCGCTGTAGCGAACCCCCGGGCGTCGCGTGATGCCTGCAAATACGGCGTCGGCGTCGTCAAGCTGGGGGATCGTGTCGGGCCGCACGAATGAGCTGACCTCGATTCGGCGCAGCCCGGCGGCCGCCAGACCGTCGACCAGAGCGATCTTTGCGGCCGTCGGCACCCGCGTCTTCTCGTTCTGCAGGCCATCGCGCGGCCCCACTTCGACGACCTCTATGGCCTCAGGTAGCTTCATCATTCACCCCTCGGCCGCAGAAGCGCTGACGTCCGCGGCGAGGACTACAAGCTCGACCCCACCATCGACGAGCTCGCCGACGGCCGCGTGGATGGCGGCGACGACACCATCGCGCGGCGCTTTCAGGGGCTGCTCCATCTTCATCGCCTCGACGACGACGAGCACGTCGCCACGAGCGACCGTGTCGCCGACGGCCACCGGCAGGGCGACTACGCGGCCGGTCATCGGCGATCGCACCGCGTTGTCGGCGTGAACAGCGCGACCACGGCGCTGCTCGACGCGCTCGCATCGCGCCGTCCTGGCGAGACTGCCGGTCGCGCCGCCGACATCGATCCAGGCGACCTCGGCGTCGACGCTGAGCGAGACGCGGCGGGTCACGCCGTCGATCTCGACGAGCCAGTCGCCCCCCGGCGCCGCGCGCAGCTGAGCCGTCACCTGCGTGTCTGGCTCGCCGTCGGTGCCCGCGACCTGCACCTCGACGCGGCCCGCGCGGCTGCCCAGAACGACGAGGTCGAGCGCGCGATCAGGCGACAAGGCAAAAGTGCGCTTCACGACTCACCCCCGCCGTCGGCGCCGACGCGCAGCCCCGTCAGGGCGAGCCAGGGGTCGCGCAGCGACTCGCCCTGTTCTCCCGCGTCGACGGCGCCGCCCGAAGCCGCATTGTGTGTGTGCATCGGGCCGCCCGGTCCGGCAGCCGCCAGTACCGCGAGCGCAGCGGGTTCGAGGGTGTCGATCAGGCCGGGCGCGCCGTCGGCGTAGATGGCGTCGATCAGGTGGGTATGAACCGCACCGGCGCGCACGTCGTCGCGCGCGATCAGGTCCAGCAGCATCGCGACGTTGGTGCGCACACCGTGGATGATGGTCTCGCCCAGGGCGACGCGCGCGCGCTCCAAGGCCTGCGGCCGGTCGCTGCCCCAGACGATGATCTTGGCGATCATCGGGTCGTAGTACATCGAGACCTCGTCGCCCGTCTCGTAGCCCGAGTCGACGCGCACGAACGGACCAGCGGGCCACGACGCGCGCAGTATCGGGCCGGCGGTCGGCACGAAGCCGGCAGCGGGGTCCTCGGCGTAGATGCGCAGCTCGACGGCGTGGCCGCGCTGGCTGGGCGCGGCGAGCGCGGCCATGTCGGCGATGCGCTCGCCGCGGGCGATGCGGAGCTGGGCGGCGACCAGGTCGATGCCGACCACGACCTCGGAGACCGGATGTTCGACCTGCAGGCGCGTGTTCATCTCGAGGAAGTAGTGCGCGCGGCTGACCGGGTCGAAGAGGAACTCGACGGTGCCGGCGCCGACGTAGCCGATGCGCGCGGCGAAGGCGCGGCCGCTCTCGCAGATGGCTTCGCGTTCGGCGGCGCTGAGGTCGGCGCAGGGCGACTCCTCGACGACCTTCTGGTGGCGGCGCTGCAGGCTGCACTCGCGCTCGAAGAGGTGAATGACCTCGCCGTGGTGGTCGCCGAGTACCTGCACCTCGACGTGACGGGCGCGCTCGACGTAGCGCTCCAGGAAGAGCTTGTCAGAGGCAAACGCCGACAGCGCGACCCGCCGCGAAGCTGCGACCGCGGCCTCGAGCTGGTCGGGGCCATCGACGCGCTCCATTCCCTTGCCACCGCCGCCCTCCTGGGGCTTGACCAGCAGCGGGTAGCCGACCTGGGCGGCGGCCTTGGTCAGGGCGGCTGCGTCCATGGCCAGCTCCAGCACCACCGAGGGAGCCGTCGGCACGCCTGCCTGCGAAGCGACCGCCTTGGCGGCGGTCTTGGAAGCGAGCGGCGCGATGACATCGGCCGGCGGCCCGATCCAGATCAGCCCGGCGGCCTCGACGGCGCGGGCGAAGTCCGGGCTCTCGGAGAGAAAACCGTAGCCCGGATGGATCGCGTCCGCGCCGGTGCGGCGAGCGGCCTCAAGGATGCGGGCGCCGTCGAGATAGCTCTGCGCCGGCTCGGCCGGGCCGATGCAAACGGCGAGATCGGCGAAGCGCACGTGACGAGCCGTCGCGTCGGCCTCGGAGTAGACCGCCACTGCCTCAAGGTCCAGCAGGTGACAGCCGCGCGCGATGCGCACAGCAATCTCCCCGCGGTTGGCGATCAGCACGCGTCTCAACACGACCTCCATCGACCTGGTTGGCGACCGGGGCGGCGCGATTGCCGCCACCAGCGCCGTCTCATTCACCGTCCTGCGCGCCGGGGATCCACGAGGGCCGGCGCCGCAGCAGGAACGCCGCCATGCCCTCGGCGGCCTCGGCGGACTCGCGCCGCGTGGCGATGAACTCGGCCGTCAGCTCGAGCACATCGGCGGGCGCCTGGAAGGCGACCGCGTCCACCAGTCGCTTGCTGGCCGCCTGCGCCTGTGGACCGCCCGCGACAAGCGCGGCGATCACGACGTCGAGGCGCCGTTCAAGGGCGTCGTCGTCCTCTTCGAGCCAGTGGACCATCCCGAGACGCCAGGCGTCGGCGGCGGTGACTCGCTCGCCAGTGAGAAAGAGCGCGCGGGCCTGGCTGGGGCCGACGCGGCGTACAACGAAGGGCGAGATGACGCCGGGCACAAGGCCGAGGCGCACTTCGGTCAGGCCGAAGACAGCCCGCCTGGTCGCGATGGTGATATCGGCGGCCATCGCCAGACCGACACCACCGCCCAGGGCCGCGCCGTGCACGCGCGCCACCACCGGCTTGGGGCAGCTGGCGATGTGATGGAAGATCTCGCCCATGCGCACCGCGGAGGCGACGTTGGCTTCGTGACCTGCGCCAGCCTGTTCGGCCATCCAACCGAGATCCGCGCCGGCACAGAAGCTGCGCCCCTCGCCGGCGATCACGATGACGCGCACGTCGCTGGCTTCGGCGAGCTCGCCGATCGCCTTGTCGATGGCCAGCAGCATCGCGCCGTCAAATGCGTTGTGCTTCTCTGGCCTGGCGAGCCACAGCCAGGCGATGCCTTCGCGCCGCTCGATTCGGATCGTCATCGCGGGTCCCTCTCCGACGCCAGCGTGCCGCCGCCGTCTTGCTGCCGCGTTCCTGCCGCGCCGTCCGCTCGTCGCCGGCCGCGCCGGCCGCGCGTC
>CALGHC010000025.1 GCA_937915965.1 uncultured Myxococcales bacterium | reverse complement strand
GTCGAGCAGCGGCCGATGCATACCCTGGAGGCGCAACGACGCGCGCCGACGCTGGGCGGCGAGCAGCAGGCCGCCGGTCCAGGCCAGGGTCGCGCAGGCGGCCACCAGCAGCGCCGCGCCGAGCTGGTAGGTGAGTTCGGCAGTCATCTGGCCGGTCAGCAGACCGACCAACATGGCGACGGCGGCGCCGCCAAGCAGGGCGTGGGCGACGCACTGACCCGAGCTGGTCACCGGAGCGACGGCGGTGCCCTCGCATGCGGCCAGGCCCCGCAGCGCGAGCATCGCGAGGGCGCCCGTCGCCGCGACGGCGAGGATGGCCTGCAGCCAGACCACAGCGCCGAGCGTTTTGAGGCTATGGCCAATCTTGTCGCCGGCGGCGAGACGGGCGGCCAGGTCGGCTATGGTCGACGACCAGCTCCACTGCGAGACGAGCGCAAGGACCGCCGTGAAGCCAGCGATGATCAGCGTCGGCCACCACGTTCGGGCGAGCAGTCCGGGGCCCTGGTGTTCCTCCCCCAGGTCCAGCCATCGGCCGACGGCCATCCACAGCAGACCGACAAGGACCAAGCCGGCGCCGGCCCAGGTGCAGGGGGTGAGCAGGGCGACAGCGGCGGTTCCGTGGAGAAGGAGCAGCGTAGCGACGACGGCGAGGGTGCCGGCACCCAGACCCAGAAGCGTCTGCTCAGTGGCGACAAGGCCCGCGCGGTTGCGCCATGTCTCTGGTGTCGGCCGAGTCATGGTTGGGGCGGCTTCCTGTTCGGAATGGCACGGGCCCGGGCCGGGCGCGCCTTGCGAGGAGCGGGCTCAAAGCAGAAGGGATGCACCCCACGCGATCAACGCCAGATGCAGTGAGGCGAGCGCCGCCGCGATGACCAACGCGCGTGGCGTCAGGCGGCCGTCCAATGGCGCTGGGGAAGGGAGGCGCAGCGGCATGAAGCGGTCCTGCGCGGCCGGTTGGTCCGCTCGTGCGGCAGCTTGTCACAGCGGCAGGTACGCGACAAGCTGCAGCTCGGGCGCTTCGGCGGCGTGGCGACCGCGTCGCGAAAAGGGTGCGGCGACGTGAATCGTATTCGCGCGGTGCGCGTCCGAATGGAATGGGCTGGTTCCGATGTGTGGTTCGAGGCGGGGTGGCTTCCCCGGGTCGCGAATCACCACCAGCGCTGCGTAGGAGTCGACTGATGCGTTCACGGTATCCAATGCTCTTGATTGCCACTCTGGTCGCGGGGCCTGGCTGCGCCATGCCGCTGACGGTGAAGGCCGAGGCCGCCGGGGCCAGGGCGGCTGCAGAGGCCGGCACGAAACAGGCAGGCGCGGCGACGGGCGCCGCCAAAGCCGCCGAGCTGGGCAGGACCGCAGAGCCCGGCAAGACCGCAGAGCCCGGCAAGACCGCAGAGCCCGGCAAGACCGTGGAGCCAGGCAGAGCCACGGTAGCCGCTGCAAAGACCGAAAAGACAACCGCCGCGGCCGCGACAGCCACCGCAGCCCACGGTGGCTGCGACGCTGGCAAACAGATCGCCGCCCTGCCCGGCCACTGTGAGCATGGCGCCCCGGCGCGGGTCGGAGGCGCGCTGTTGTTGCCGCGCTTGTGCACCATCCGGGCGGGCGCCCGTTCCTTCGTGCGCCACAGCCTGGAGGTCCGCGATGCTGCCAGTGGCAAGCGCCTTCGGCAGCTGTCGCTGCCAGCGCTGAGCGCCTCCGCTGCTACGACCGCTCGGGTCGGTGCAATCCTGATCGGCGAGATCCCGCTGTACGTGCATGCGAGCGGTATCGCGATGATCGGCCCGGGGCAGCGAACAATCGAGCTGGTCTTCGAGCCGGACGGGCGCCTGGTGGCGGTCGCGCGCCACGGCGAGACGCTCGCGGTGCTCGACGCGCTGGCTGCCGACGAGACGTTCCCCAAGGGTTCAATGGAGTGGACCGTGCTGGATTTCGGCACGAGCGAGCTGCTCGGCCGCCTGCGGCTCGCCGGATCGACGGTGGATGGCATCGGATTTACGCGGACAAAGACCGGGTTGACGGCCCGTCTGGTGCGGCGCGAGGGCGACCGGCAGGTCGAAGTGCAGGCGATCGTGCGCGGCGCCGATGGCCGACCGACGACTCCCGATGGTGTCCTCGCCGCGCGGGCCACGGCCGCGCCAGCCGAGGCGGTTGCGACCACGATCGGCGGCGGCTGCCCGCGGGCGGCGGCGGCCGTCGCGACCCTCACAGATCGGCCGCCGCTGGTGGTCAGCGGTGATGGCAAATTTGCGCAGGTAGGCGCCGAGCGCGACCGGGTCTCGGTGGCCGGCGATCAGAGCTGCGTCGCCGTCTTCGATTTGCCGGACGCGACCAGGGTGGGTGTGTTCCGCGCGGCGGACGGGGCGCTCAGTGTGCGCCGCGTGACGTGTGGCGAGGGCGGACGCGGCGGCCATCGCGAGTAGATTCGCGGGGCACGCGCTGCGAGCGCGGCGACGTGACTGGCGCGGAGTCTAGCGGAAGAACTTCGTCGACAGCCGCTTGGCGAGGTTCTCGACCTCGATCGGGAAACCAAACGAGACGGCATCAACGGTCCCGTCGTCGGCCAAGACCCGAGCGTGCAGGGCGACCTCGGCCGAGGTGCCGTCGCGGCTGAACTCGTCGACCAGACCCTTGCGCAGCTTGAGGTAGACGCTGGCGGTGCGCCGCACGGTATTCCCCGGCTGCACCGGAATTCGGACGGTGGCGGGCGAGTCATCGCTGGCCGCGTCGCACAACCAGACGCGCGCATCGTCGGTCAGAAACGACACGGCGACGTCGTTGCGCGGATCGTCGGCGTCGATCGTCAAGACGCACTCGACCTTGAACGGCACTTCCCGGCAGACGGTTGAAGGTGCGACGGAATCGATCCGGATCTCACAGGCCATCGTCTTATCCTCCGCTGGACTCTTCTTGCGAGGGCGCGCTGCGCGTTCGCGCGGCTGCGCCGGTGCTTCGATGGAGACGACCGTGTTCCGGTCATTTCCACGACGGCAACCATCGAATGGCCGCCAGGCCCGGCACCTGTGCCCCGGCGCCTGACACGACGCCTGACACGACGCCTGACACGACGCCTGACACGACGCCTGACACGGCGACGGACGCCGCGATGGACGCCGCCACGGACGCAAGCTCGGGTGGCACGGAACCATCTGCTGACAACGCTTGCCGCCCTCTTCGAGGCGCGGGAATGTCCACGAGCGTGCGCTGCGGGTCAAGCGAAAACTGTACTTGTGGCAGCCCGCTGGCCCCCCTGACCATTCCAAGGCGCGTCACCGATGCTGCCTTGGCAGGGCACACGGCCCGCCGAAGGCCGTGCATCGCGTCGATCCGGTCGGGGCTCGCGCCGGCGGGTGTCCTCTCAGCCTGGCACTAGCCAGACGATCTCGGGCTACGGCCGCACGCTCGCTGCGATGATCGCCAGGACCATCGCGTCGAACGTCAGGCCGACAGCGGCCGCGGCCTTGGGCAGCAATGACTCGGCGGTCAGGCCCGGCAGCGTGTTGGTCTCCATCACCACGAATTCGCCGGCGGAGGAGAGCAGCAAGTCGGTGCGCGAGTAGCCGCGGCAGCCCAACAGCTTGTGGGCAGCGAGGCCCAGACGCTGCGCCTCCGCGGTCGCGTCTGCGGAGATTCGTGCGGGCACGATCTCGTCGGTCTTGCCTGCGTCGTACTTCGCTTCGTAGTCGAAGAACGCCGCGTGCGGCACGATCTCGACAATGGGGAGAGCCGCTGGACGGCCCTGCGCGTCTTCGAGAACGCCGGCCGTCAGCTCGGTTCCTGCGATGAACTCCTCGCAGAGCAGACGAGACGCCATCGAGGCGAGCCGAGGGACGCTGATCAGTGCCTCCTCGCGGGTGCGGGGGATCTCCACGCCGATGCTCGACCCTCCCTCGGGGACCTTTAACACCAAGGGCAGCCCGAGGTCTTCGATGAGGCCGTCGACAACGCGCGCCACGACGACGGCGTCCTCGAGTCCGGCCGTCTCGAACTCGACGGCCGCGGCGACCGGTAGCCCCGCTCCCTGGTAGACACGGCGGGTCATCGGCTTGTCCATCGCGGCTGCGGTGGAGGTGACGCGCGATCCGCTGTAGGGCACGCCAGCGAGACCCAGCAGGGCCTGGATGCGGCCGTCCTCGCCGTACGTGCCGTGGAAAGCGAGGAACGCGCAGTCGAGCTCCAGGGCAGCCAACGCGAGCGCCCCCTGCAGCGGTCCCAGCGGGGTAGTGGTCCTGTGGGCGACGTCGTCCTCGAAACCACCTACGTGCCAGAGACCGTCACGGTCCACATAGGCCGGACGGGCACCTTGCCCGGCACGCCGCAGCGCCGCGAGCACCATGCGGGCGCTGGCCACCGAGACGTCGTGTTCGGTCGAGGGTCCACCGTGCAGGACCGCGAGGGTGAGCGCACCCGCCGGCGGGGCCGCCGGCCACGAGGGGGTCGCAGCAGCGGGCAACACGGAGGGCGAAGACTGGGTTGGCTTCATGGGGCCTCGTGCGACCGCGCGCGACGGCGGTCCGGGTAGGGCGGCGCTCGGCCGCGGTGTCACGCCGGCCGGATCACCAGAGAGTGGCCGCAGCCCTCGCAGTTTGTTTCGATGGGCCAGAACAGGGGTTGTTCCGTGAGCGCGACCAAGGCAGCGCAGCGGGGACAGGCGCCGGCTTCGCCACGGACCAAGGTGCGCCGCCGCCAGACCCGTGCAAAGACAATCAAAGAAGCCAGGAAGAACAGCCAAGGCAGCCACAGATGAATGATCGGGATTGGCAGAGTTGCCAATCCGAGCGCGAAAAGCACTCCGGCGGCGCGCAGGGCCCGGCGCAAGCGCTGACCGTCGCTGATCTCGACAGCGGTGACCGTACCGCTCACGGGCTCGCGGCCCTGACCTGAGATCTCGACCGATACGGCTGACTCGGTGCTCACTGCGGCGACCTCTGCTTGCCGACCGGCGGGGCGGCTTGCCGACCGGCGGGGCGGTCGCGGCGACCGCCAGGGGCGGCTCTTTTCGAGTATAGAACGGTGCGGTAGGGCGTCCAGCACACGCCCAACAGCGCATCGAAGCCGCGGCAGTCGACGAAGCTTCCGCCCTGGTGGCCGACGCGAGATTTCACGCCGCGGAAACACATTCGAAACAATTTGGCGCTACTTTGCCTTCCTCTGGCGGACGGCTGTACGCGGCCGCACGCATCCACTTGGGAACGAAATGGCCGGGCGAGACCGGGCGAAGAAAGGAGCAGGCATGTCGCGCTACAAGGCTGAGTACATCTGGATCGACGGCACCAAGCCGACACACAAACTTCGGTCGAAGACCCGAATCCTCGAAGAGGGCACAGAACCGCAGACGTGGGGCTTTGATGGCTCAAGCACCCAGCAGGCGGTCGGTCACGCGTCGGATTGCGTGCTGCGACCGGTCTTCGTCTGCCCCGACCCGATCCGCGGCGGCGACGACGTGCTCGTGATGTGCGACGTGCTCGCGACCGACATGACACCACACGGCTCGAACACGCGGGCGGCATGCGCCGAGGTCGCTGAACGCTACGCCAGCCAGGAGTGGTGGTTCGGGCTCGAGCAGGAGTACACGCTCTTCGAGGGGACCCGACCACTGGGCTGGCCCGACAACGGCTTCCCAGCGCCGCAGGGCGGCTATTACTGTGGTGTGGGCGCCGACGAAGTCTTCGGTCGCGAGGTGGTCGAGGACCACCTCGACGCATGCCTCGCCGCCGGGCTGGCCATCGCTGGCATCAACGCCGAGGTGATGCCGGCGCAGTGGGAGTTCCAGATCGGGCCACTGCCGCCGCTCGAGCTCAGCGACCAACTGTGGGTCGCCAGGTGGCTGCTGTATCGCATCGCGGAGGACTACAAAGTCAGCGCGACACTGTACGCCAAGCCTGTGAAGGGCGACTGGAACGGCGCTGGCTGTCACGCCAACTTCTCGACCGCCGCGATGCGCGAGTCGATCGACGCGTGCATGATTGCAGCGGAGGCCCTCGGCGACCGGCACGACCTGCACATCCAGAACTACGGCGACGGCATCGAGGAGCGCCTCACGGGGCAGCACGAGACCTGCTCGTACCGCGACTTCAAGGTCGGCGTGTCGGATCGCGGCGCCGCGGTGCGGGTTCCCTGGCACGTCGCCGTCGCCAAGAAGGGTTACATCGAGGACCGGCGACCCAACGCCAACGTCGATCCCTACGTGGTGACCAGGCTCATCATGGAGACGGTGTCCTCCAAGACTGAATCGCTTCGCTGAGTTTGCGGCGGGAGCGGGATCGAGTTTCGCGAGGCGGCGGCGAAGCCGGAACCAGACCGGAGCCAGGCCGGAGCCGGGCCGGATCCGGGCCGGAGCCTGGCCGGAGCCAAGGCGCAGCCAGGCGGACGTTACGGCAGCGGCGGGCCTTCGTCGGAGCCGGCCTCGGCTCCGCGGGGGTCGGCCGAGGTGGGC
>CALGHC010000024.1 GCA_937915965.1 uncultured Myxococcales bacterium | reverse complement strand
GGAGGGCAACCGCAAGGCCGGAGGCACCGGCGCGGCGATCAGGGCTGATTCGCATGTTCATGGATCTCCTGGTGGTCAACACCGGCGGCAGCATAGCGAAGGACGGCGGCCACGGCGAGGGTGTTGGCCGAAGCCGCAGCCAACCACGCCTCGCCCTCACGGCACGCGCGCCACCGGATCCTCGGCCGGCGCGGCCCGCTGGAAGACGAGCAACAGGCCGACGGCGACGATCAGCCCGCCACCGATCATGGCGTGGCCGCCGGGCAGGACGCCGAAGACGACGAGGTCACCGATCACGGCCCACACAGGCGCGGCGTAGCTCGCCGCCGCGACCGGCGCGGCCCGGTCGATGCGGTAGGCCTGGGTCAAGAGCACCTGCGCGGCGCTCGCGGTCAGGCCGCAGCCGAGCAGCACCGGCCAGAGGTGGACGGGCGGCAGCACCAGGCCGCCGTGGTCGATAACCGCGATCGGTAGCGCGATGAACGCCATCCAGAGCTGGAACCAGAAGACGACGCGAAACGGGTGATCCGTGCTGCCGAGCCCGCGCACGCACAGGTGGGCGCCAGCCGCGAGGACCGCCGACGCGACGGCCCACAGGCCCCAGGTCGAGCCGATCGCCAGCTCGGGCGCGAGCATCACCGCCGCACCGGCCAGACCGGCCACCAGGAGCAACCACAGCCGGCCACCGGCGCGCTCGGTCGAGCCCAGCGCCCAGGGCGCCAGGGCCGTGATGAGGATCGGTTGCAGCCGGGCGAACAACGAGATGTCGGCGAGGGACAGGCCCTTGGCCGCGGTGAAGTAGCTGAACATAGCGCCGAAGCCGAGGACGACGCGCAGGGCCATCAGCCGGGGCGCCTTGACCCGCAGTCCGACGCGTCGGGCCAGCAGCCAGACAAGTGGCACCGACGTCAGCGCCCGCCAGACCATGACGTCGACGGCCGAGAGCTCCTCGCGGGCGAGCTTCACCAGCGCCACCATCACGGTGAAGAGGAGGCTCGCGAAGATCATGTAGAGGGGGCCGCGCCGCACGGCCGCGAGCCTCGCCGACACGGGGGGGCGCGCGCAAGGGTGCGGGCGCGGAGAGGGCGCGGCTCCAACATGTCGGTCCGTGCTCCATGGCGTGGATTGCTGTCGGCGGACCGAGCCGACGCACCACCGAGTGCCGGCTGGCAATGGCGCGGGGTTGCCGCGCTTGTTGGACGCCCGGACGCTTTGAGCGTCCGGGCGTCCTGAAGGCTGCCACATCATTCGGTCTTTGTTGCGCAGAGCCTCCGTCTGGCCGTCGTCGCACCGAGCCGCGTACCGGCGACGGACGGCCGCCGCCCCTTGAACTCATGCGCTGAACTCATGCGCTGACGCGTCCGAGGCAAGCGGTCACGACCATTCGGCGCCGGGCCGTGCGTGGACGGCACCGGCCTCGCCAGCGACCAACTTGGTGGATCTGCGCCCGCGCTGAGATTGCCGGCGGACAAGCGCGGCGAACGACTGAAGCGAGCGCCGAGATTGCCGGGCGGGCCTTGCGCGGGGCGGCCGCGCTGCCCGAGACTGCCGCGATGAACCGACGACAGCGCCCAGCCGAGCCGCCCGAACCGCCGTCCCTCCTCGGTCGGCTGATCAACTCCGTCTTGCGTATCGCCGCGGCCCTGGTGCTGATCGCGACCCTCGCCGTCGCTGTCGGCTGGGCGCTGTGCGTGCGAATGCCGGGCAGCAGCCACCGCGGCGCCCTGCCCGCCTTGAGTGCCGAACAGGACGCGCTGCGCGTGGGCCTTGAGGCTGACGTGCGCCAGCTCGCCGGCACCATCGGTGCGCGCAGCCCGACCCACCGCGAAGGGCTCGCCCAGGCGGCCGACTATCTGGTCAAGCGGCTGCGGGCGATCGGCTACGTTCCGCAGCGCGAACCCTATGGCTACGGCGACCAGCGTTACGAGAATATCATCGCCGAGCGGGTCGGCGGGCCGCTTGAGGCCGGCGTCATCGTCATCGGCGCACACTACGACGGCGAAGGCGACGTGCCGGCCGCCAACGACAACGCCTCCGGGGTCGCCGCCCTGCTCGCTCTCGCGGAGCGCTTCGCCAGCCGCACGCCGCTGATCACGGTCCGTTTCGCGTTCTTTGCCGGCGAGGAGAACCCCTGCTTTGGCAAGGCCTGCATGGGCAGCCTGGTCCACGCCCGCGCCAGCAAGGCCGCGGGCGAGCGGCTGATCGGCATGATCTCGCTCGAGACCATCGGCTGGTACGACGACGCGGCCGGCAGCCAGCGCTATCCGCAGCCGCTCGCAGCTCTGTACCCCGACCGCGGCGACTTCATCGCCTTCGTCGGCAACCTGGATTCAGCTTCGCTGGTGCGCATGCTGATCGGCGATTTTCGCAGCCACGTCGCCTTCCCCAGCCAAGGCGCCGCGCTCCCCGAAGACGTGCCGGGAGTCGGTTGGTCAGACCATTGGGCGTTCTGGCAGGTCGGCTGTCCGGCCGTGATGATCACCGACACGGCGCCGTTTCGTTATCCGCACTACCACCGGTTGACGGACACCCCCGACAAGCTCGACTACGCCCGCATGGCGCGAGTGGTCGACGGCCTCGACGGCGTCCTGCAGCGCTGGGCCGAGGGACGGTAGGGTGACGGCGCGGGGACGCGAAGACGCGAAGTTAACGGAGGTCGGGCGAGGCGGAGATGACGAAGGGCGGCCGAAGTGGAGTCCTTGAGGGAGATGCGGGCCGTCTATTCGGAACGTCAGGCGACGCTGGCCCCGCGGCCGCAAATGCAGCAAGCTCGACGACGGCAGCGGAGTCCGTGGGTGCAGCCACTGCAGACACAAGACCCGCCTCAACGGCAAGTGCACCAGCAACGCCCGGGTGATCAGGTCCTGCTGATGCGTGAAACCTGCCTGCGTTGCCGCCGACCGTCGACCTTCTGCTACTGCGCTTTGCTGCCCGATCTCAAGACCAAGGCGGCCGTGCTCTTCTTGCAGCACCCGCGCGAGCGTGACGTGGCGATCGGCACGGCTCGCATGGCGCACCTCTCTTTGGTCGGCTCGCGGCTGCTGCAGGGTGTCGGGTTCGATGACCACCCCGTGGTCGCACAGGCGGTCAGGTCGGGGGACGCGGCGCTGCTGTTCCCCGGGGAGGGGGCGGTTCCGGTGCAAGATTGTGTCGGACGGCCGCCGTCGACGCTGGTGGTCGTTGATGGCACCTGGTGGCAAGCCAAGCAGGTCTTGGCGCTCAGCCCGACGGTGGCCGCCCTGCCCCGCATGAGTCTGGCCCCCCAACGTCCCAGCACCTACCGCATCCGTCGCGAGCCCACCGACCAGCATCTCTCGACCGTGGAGGCGGTGGCGCTGACGCTGGGCATCCTTGAAGGGGATCCGAGACGCTTCGCCCGCATGCTTGCGCCCTTCGACTTCATGGTGGAGCGCCAGCTGGTGGCGCGGGAGCTTCACGTGCCCCGCCAGCGCAAGGTCACGCGGCCCTTCTATCGGGGCTTGGGCGAGCTTGGCCCTTTGGTGCGGGCTCCACAGCGGGCGGTCCTCATCCATGGCGAGGACAACGCGCAGTCGCGTCCAGACCGAGACCCGGGATCGTCGGAGCTGGTACACCTCGTCGCATTGCGACCCGCGACCGGGGAGCGCTTTGAGGCGGTCTTGAGGCCCCGTCGCCGTCTGGGGGCACGGGTGGCTGAACGGCTCGGCCTGGCTGCTGGCGACTTGCTGCACGGCGAAGAGATGCCGGCGTTTCTGGCTCGCTGGCGCGACTTTCTCGGGTCGGACGCGCTGCTGTTGGGCTGGGGGCGGCACGGCCGAGAGCTGCTGTTGGCAGAGTCGGTCGCGCCCCTCGAGTTCATCGATCTGCGGTCGCTGACAGTGCGCACGTTGCGCCGTTCGGCGGGCGGCGTCGAAGGGGGCGCGCGGCGGCTGGGCGGCTTGGAACCGGGGCGACAGGCCCAGCGCGCCGCGCGCTTGTTGGGATCGCTCGAGGGCATCTACGGCGCGCTCATGGCGCGGGCTGGGGCGTGACCGGGCTGGGGCCCGCCGATGGCGCTTGTCCGACGGCCCGCTGGACCATCGGCAGGAACTCGTCTAGCGCGACCCGATGCACGATGGCCGCCCGCTGTACGGTGAGCAGTCTTCCGAGCACCTTGCGCACCTTCAGGCTGCCCGCGCGCTTGACGCCGAAGACCTCCATGACCTCGGCGATGTCGCCGTACACCTTGAGAATGTCGGAGATTCTGATCAGGTGCCGCTCATCAGCGCCCCAGGAGACGCCGCCTTGCTGGCCCTGACCTGGCCTCAGCTGTCGCCGGCGTCGGTGGTGGTGGACGATCGCGTCGCTGTGTGTGAGGCCCTGTGTGCGGGGGCGGGCCTGGGCGTGCTGCCTGCCTTTCTGGGCGAACCCCATCGGGACAACGGGGAGCTGCACCGGCTGGGCGCTGAGCCGCTGTCAGCGATCTCTGTGCGCGCCGTCTTCCTGCCCGAACAGCGCAAGGACGTGCGCATTCGAACGCTCATCAGGCTTATGAAGTCGGCCTTGCGCGCCTGGTCGCCCGCCGACCCTCCGCCTGGTCGTCGGTGACGCGCCAACGAGGTGGCTGGCACCTCGCGCGGACCGTGGGCGGCGCGGGCATTTGGACGGTTGGGCGAGGCGGCTCGCCGACGAGAGTGCGGTGCTGGGCCGAGGGGCAATAGTGCGAAGACGCGAAGACGCGAAGACGCGAAGACGCGAAGTCGCGAAGACGCCCTACTGCACCTTCGCGCAGATCGCCTTCACCGTGAACGCGTACGTCGCCTTGTAGAAGCCACGGCCGTAGCACTGCGTTGCGTTGAGGATCTTGCACCAGCCGGGCCAGAAGTTCGTCGCCTCAGAGTCGTAGGCGCAAACGCAGCCAACTGCCTTGTACCCCGAGGTGCAGGTCACCGTCTGGCCGGCGCCGTTGCTCTTCGTCGACGACTTGATCTCCGTGACCAGCGTCGTCGGCGCGCCGGCGCACTCCAGCGAGCCGTCTGCCTTGATGCCCTTCACGACCTGACCGCTGGGGCAGCTCGTGCCCAGCGCTGGCAACACGGGCTTCGAAGCGAGGTCGGCGTAGACACCGGTCGTCGCCACCTTGGCCAGGGCGGCTGACTTGGCGTACGGGGCGAGATCCGGTGCGCCGCTGAGGTCGGCGTAAGCGCCCGACGTCGCAACTTTGGCAAGATCGCCGCTCTTGGCGTAGACGCCCAGGTCCGGCAGGCCCTCGAGGTCAGCGTACTGGCCAGTCGCGGCGACACCGGCGAGGCCCGCGGCCTTGGCGTACACCGAGAGGTCGGGCGTCCCCTGCAGATCCGCGTACAGACCGCTGGTCGCCACCGCTGCCAGGTCGGGCTTGCCGCTCAGGTCGGCGTACGCGCCGCTGAGCGCAACCGCCGCCAGCTCTGCCTGCTTGGCGTAGGGCGTGAGCAACGCGGGGTCGACCTGCGCGGCGCCGACGCAGCCCGAGCACGAGAGCGTGTCTGCGCTCGCCGCGCGGATCGCGTAGGGCACCAGCATCAGGGCCGAACGAGGCAGCTCCGGCTCGCTGCCGAACTGGACGCCCACCCAGCGCGCCGCACCGCTGGCGAAGACCGTACTGTCGAGCGGCTTGACCGTGCCGACCGGCACAGAGAAGACGCCGAACTCGACCTTGACGGCCGGGTTGACGTCGAAATAGAGCGCGTCGCCACCGGTCTTCGCCTCGTAGAAGCTGATGGTCACGCCGTAGTCGCCATCGGCCGCCGGGCCCCCGCCGACGCCGCGCACGAAACCCTGCACGGCGATCGTCGTTGGAAGCGTCGTCTCTGCCCACGCCGAGGACGACAAGCACAGCATCAGGCCGCAGACGGCCCAGAGGCCGCGGCCAACCAGGAAACGCTCAGAATGGTGGACCATGAAATGACTCCCGGTGTCGCAATCGCGCGTTCGCTCACATGTCGCGCTGCTTCGCCTGCCATGCCCGCCAGACCCGCTCGGGGGTCAGGGGGATCTCGCGGAAGCGCAGGCCCGTCGCGTCGTAGACAGCGTTGGCGATGCACGGCGCCGGCCCGTCGCACGGGATCTCGCTCACCGACTTGGCGCCAAATGGCCCGGTCGGCTCGTAGGTCGGCACGATGAACGTCTGGAAGGGCGGCATGTCCAGCGACGAGAACATCTTGTAGCCACCAAAGCTGGCGTTCTGCATCTTGCCATTGGCGTCGAAGAGGTACTCCTCGGACAGGCCCCAACCCATCGACGTGCAAGCGCCGCCCTCGGTCTGACCCTCGGCGCCGAGGAGGTGGATCGCTACGCCGCAATCGACCGCCGCGACATATTGGAGCAGCGTCACCTTGCCGGTCTCGACATCGACCTCAAGCTCGCAGAAGTGCGCCGAGAATGGCGGCGGGCTCTCGTACGAGAGGTGCGAGGCGTGATCCATGATCTGATGCT
>CALGHC010000023.1 GCA_937915965.1 uncultured Myxococcales bacterium | reverse complement strand
AGGAGCGCAGGAGCGCAGGAGCGCAGGAGCGCAGGAGCGCAGGAGCGCAGGAGCGCAGGAGCGAACAAGATTGTCGACGGTCCGCGACCCAGATGCTATGCATTGCGCTGGCAAATCATCCATGGAGGCGACGATGTACCGGGGTCTGGTGTGCCTGTTGGTGATGTGTATTGGAGCCGTGGGCTGCGAGAAGCATGCCGCGCCCACCGTGGCGACACCGGTGGGCGAGATGCCCGCCGGGGCGATGCCCGCCGGGGCGATTCCGGCCGAGGCAGGCGCGATGGCGCCAGCGGGAGGGACCCAGGACGACGAACCCCAGGCAGACGAACCGCAGGCAGAGGGCCCGTCGTTCGAGGGATTCGACTTCGAGGGCCTGCCCAAGCGCTTCGAGGGGGCCTGGGTGATCAGCGGTGTGGCTGATGGCAAGCAGGCCTGGTCGATTCGCGGCACCGAGATCACCATCTACGACGGCGAGACCGAGACCGTCGGGACTTTCGCGGTGAGCAGCCCGTGCTCGGTCGAAGTGTCCAAGAAGGACGGCGAGTACATCGCTACTTCGACCTACAGCTTTGCGTTCGAGGGAGACGTGCTCTATGCCGGCAGGGGCCATGCGGGAGTGCGCAACAAGGACGTCACCGTCGGGTGCCTGCCCGAGCTGCACATCGTCACACAGGACGACTGCCGGAGCTGGCAGCATCGCCGCAGAGGATGGCGCAACCAGAAGGCAAACTGCGAGTGGCGGCACGACGAGGGACGCTCCCACCTGACCATCACCTCGCGTCATGGCAGCCCGTGGGGCATGGACGGCACCGGCGACGTGCTGATGGGCGAACACCTGCGCGCCAACCCCGCCGAGCGAGCCAGCGACTTCGCCGCCGCCAAGCAGAAGGTCAAATAGCGACGTGGGCCCTTGAGTGGAGACGACGGTGGGCCTGGGCGGTCGCATGGACGAGCAGCCTCGCTCATCAGGTCGCCCGGCAGGCCCGGCAGGCCCGGCAAGCTTGCGCAGCTTTGCGCGGCTTTGCGCGGCCTTGAGCCGCCTTGAGCCGCCTTGAACGGCGAGCCCACGAAGCGCGCAGCTGCCAGTCTTTCTCGAATACCCTTCGGCGCGTGGGCAATTGGCCGGGGCCATCGCGGCGAGTCTGGTTGAAGCTCGGGCGGCAGATGGTCAGGCACGGCCATCGGCCCCCCGGGAGTCCCATGAAACGCTTGCACCGCGCCGATATGTTTCAGTGGTCCGCCTTTGACGAGGCCCGGGATCTCGACTTCCACGGCACCTTGATTGCGCTGCCGACCGGCAACGTCGCCATCGACCCGATGCCGCTCTCCGACCATGACGCGGCCCACATCGCCTCGCTGGGCGGGGTCGGTTGGGTCAACATCAGCAACGCCGACCATGTGCGCGCGGCTGGCGACTTCCAGGCGCGATTCGGCGCGCGGATCGGCGCGCCAGCGGCCGAGCGTGGCGACCGCGCCTACGAGGGGCTGCGGATCGACCATTGGCTGGAGGACGGCGAGCTCCTTGGCTGCGGTATCCGTGTGCGCGCGATGCGCGGCAGCAAGACCCCAGGCGAGCTGGCGTTTGTGACTCCCGAAGGCGACACGGTCATCACCGGCGACCTGGTGCGCGGTCATCACGCCGGCGCCTTGCACCTGCTGCCCGAGCCGAAACTCAGCGACCGTGCCGCTGCGTTGGCGTCGGTGCGTGCCCTGCTTGAGCTACCAAAGCTGCGCCACGTGGTCGTTGGCGACGGTTTCTCGGTGTTTCATCGCGGCCGCGAGGCGCTACTCGAGCTGGTCGCGCGCGAAACGTCGAACGAGATATGACCAAGAAAGAAGAAAAAACAGGCTAGCCTGATTTCTTGGCACCTCTTGTTGGTTTTGCCGGCAGCGCGGCCGGACTGCGCGGGAGGTGTCGGCCAAGGCGATGCGGCACGAGAGTCGGCGGCGCGGGCGCAATGCGTTGACAACACGGAAGCTTCCGCCTCATGCTGACCGGCGCCGGCGGGGCCTTTGTCGGGGCCCTCGCGGCACTTTTGCCGAGGCCGCGGCCGACACCTTCGCGGCGCCGCCCGGGCGACCACCCGCAATGGAGCTGACATGCGCTACAAGACCGTGACCCTCATTGTTGCGTGGGCTTTGGCCTCGTTCGGCACCGTGGGATCCAACGCTTGCGTGGCGTGGGCAGCCGAGCCGGCGACGCACTCGGCCGAGGCTGGGCATCCGAACGAGCTGTCCAACGGCTATGTGACCATCCACGTCGGCGTCGAACTCAACGCGATCGAGACAGCAGCGCACGAGGTGGCGCGCTCGGTCGGCGAGCTGGCCACGTCGGTGAACCAGCTCGCGGCTTCGCCGTCACTCAGCGAGGAGCACAAGGCCCAGCTGGTCGCCGTGATGGGCCGCCTCGACAAGCTGTCGGAGCGGGTCGTTACCACCTTCGACCGGTTGCCCGCGGCGGTCGAGCAGAGCCGCCAGCCCCTCACCGAGATCGCCTCTGACCTGGCCGGCGACCTGCTGGTCACGGTCATCGCGGCCCTGGCCGTCGCCCTCGTCGTGATCCTCGTGGCGCTGTGGGGCGTGTACGCGTTTGTGTTGGGGCCGAGCCGCAACATGGTGGTCGAATCAACCAGTCGCTTGATCGGTCTGGTCGGATCGCTGGAGCACGCCGCCGAGCTCGTCGCCCAGACCAACACGGCGCAGCTCGAGCTGGCCCGGGTTCTCGAGGCGCAGAGCGCCACGTTGCAGGACGACCGGGCCAAGCGACCCACGGGCTGAGCGACGCAGCCTGTGCGGCTCAAGACCTTCCCGGCTCGCGGCTCGCAGCTTCGGCCAGCCAGCGCCGCCAGGCTGCAGCCCGATCCAGGCCGGCGGCGGCCTCAAGATGCGTGCGCAGGGCAACACCGACCTCTTCAACGGCGGCGAAGTCGCCGTGACGCCCCCGATAACACAGCGTCAGCGGCGGCAGATCGAATGGACCACTTTGACCTGGACCGTCCGGACCAGCGATCAGGAAGACGACGCCGCCGCCGCGGTCGTCGCTGACGGTGACCTCGACCTCGGCGGCGCACAGCGCCAGCGCGCGCACCCGCCAGCCGTGCACGAGCTGTGTCCCGAGCCGCAGCGTCGCGAACGCCTCGAGGAAGCGTCGACGTGTGTCGGTCTCGGCGGTCGGGTAACCACCCTGATCTTCTGCGCCGGACAGCGCCTCTGCGGGCGCGTGGTAGAGCGTCAGGTGGGGATGACCGCTGCGCTCGAACCCGGCGCTGACGAAGCACAGATCGCCGTCATCGATGGCGGCGAGGGCCCGCGCTGCGTGCG
>CALGHC010000022.1 GCA_937915965.1 uncultured Myxococcales bacterium | reverse complement strand
ACATCGTCACTGCCACGTGCAAACACGAGGAGAAATCCGGGGTGTGCGACGACGGCAACGGCTGCACGGTCGGCGAGACCTGCTACAACGGCAGCTGCGAGCCGGCGCCGAGCCCGAACGTGACCCTCATCTCGGGCAGCGGCAGCGCATCCTTTGCAGACGGTCAGGGCGGCAACGTCCACTTCAACAGCCCGCGCGGCATCTCCATCGGCGTCGACGGCGCGCTGTATGTCGCCGATCGCAGCAACCACCGGATCCGCAAGGTGCTGGCCGACGGGACAACGACGACCTTCGCCGGCACCGGCGGTTCGGGCAGCGGCGACGGTGACGCCCTGCAAGCGACCTTCACGAACCCGGAGGACGTCGCCGTCGACAAGAGCGGGCTGGCGTACGTAGCCGACACAGACAACCACCGCATTCGCCTGATCGACAACGGCAAGGTCACCACGCTCGCGGGCAGCAGCGGCGGCTACAACGACGGCGTCGGCGCGCAGGCCCAGTTCAACGCGCCCCGTGGCCTGACGGTCGACCCTGCGGGCAACGTCTACGTCGCCGACTCTTCGAACCACCGAATCCGCAAAATCAACGTCGACGGCTCGGTGACCACCTTCGCCGGCAGCGGCAACGCCAACTTCAGCGACGGACCGGCCCTCAACGCGCAGTTCAACCAGCCCTACGATGTCGCCTTCGACAAGACCGGCAACCTCTGGGTGGCCGACCGGCTCAATCAGCGCATCCGCAAGATCGACAAGACGGGCACCGTCACCACGGTGGCAGGAATCCAGAACGGCGGCTTCCTCGACGGCAAGGGCGACGTGGCCCAGTTCAACAACCCGTGGTCGCTAGTTGTTGACTCCGCCAACTACGTCTACGTCGCCGACTACAGCAACCACCGCATCCGCCGGATCAGCCCACTGGGCGTCGTCACGACCTTCGCGGGCAACGGCAGCGCCGGCTTCGCCAACGGCCAGGGCATCAACGCGCAGTTCAACTCGCCCGCCGGCATCACGGTCGATCTGCTCGGTCAGGTCTACGTCGCCGAGGCGGGCAACCACCGCATCCGCATGGTCGAGACGTCCTCGAAGATCTGCAACGACGGTGACTCGTGCACCGTCGACGTATGCGTCGTCGGCGGCGGCTGCGACTACGACCCGATCCCCGCTGGCGGCGGCTGCGACGACGGCGACGCCTGCACGACCGGCGACATCTGCGACGCTGGCGCGAAGTGCGTGGGCAACGCCAAGGAGTGCATCGACGGTCAGGTCTGCACCTTCGACAACTGCAACGCCAAGAGCGGCGAGTGCGAGTTCCCGGAGGGCGACGTGCCCTGCAGCGACGGCGACGGCTGCACGATGAACGACCACTGCATCAACGGCCTGTGCGCCAAGGACCCGGGCAGCGTCGGCACCGTGGCAGGCACCGGCGTGGCCGGCTTCCTCGACGGCAAGGTCGAGGAAGCCCAACTGAACTCGCCGCGCGACGCGGTCGCAGATGGCGCCGGCAACGTCTACATCTCCGACCAGGGCAATCACCGCATCCGCATGGTGGGAGTCGACGGCACCGTCACGACGCTCGCAGGTGGCGATCTGGCGGGCATGGTCGATGGCCCCGGCGCCGACGCGCGCTTCAACAAACCCGCCGGCCTGGCGATCGCCGCCGACGGTACGCTGTACGTCGCAGATCGCGACAACCACCGCATCCGCAAGATCCTCGCCGACGGGACGGTCTCGACCTTCGCCGGTGGCGGCAGCGCCGGCGGTTTCGCCGACGGTCTGAAGGAAGCCGCGCGCTTCTCGTCACCCCAAGGTGTGTGTTTCGACGGGTTTGGCTACCTCTACGTTGCCGACACCGCCAACCACCGCATCCGCCGCGTCTCGCCCGACGGCTACGTGACCACGCTCGCGGGCACCACGGCTGGCTACCAGGACGGCAAGGGCGACCAGGCGCAGTTCAACAACCCCGTCGATATGGTGGTCACCAGCGATGGCACACTCTACGTCGCCGACCAGAGCAACCACCGCATCCGTCGCGTCGCGCCCAGCGGCATCGTCACGACAATGGCGGGCACCGGCGAAGCCGGCTGGCAGGACGGCAAGGGCGATCAGGCCAAGTTCAATAGCCCGAGCGCCATCGAGCGCAGCCCATCTGGCGTGTTGGTTGTGGCGGATCGAAACAACCACCGCGTGCGCCTCATCGGCGACGGAATCGTCGTGACGCAAGCGGGATCGGAGAAGTCAGGCTACCAGGACGGCAACTTCAGCGAGTCGCTGCTCAACCAGCCGACGAGCCTCTTCGTCAACGACGCGGGCGACGTGGTCTTCGCCGAGGTCGGCAACCACGACGTGCGCGTGATCCCAGCGACCAAGCTGCTGTGCGATGACGGCGAGCCGTGCACCATCGATGCCTGTGACAGTGATACCAGCAAGTGCCTGCACCAGGCCCTGCCCGACGGCGGCGCGTGCAACGACGGCGACGGCTGCTCGACCGAGGACGCCTGTGCGGCCGGTGTCTGTACGGCCAAGGCCAAGTCCTGCGACGACGGCAACGCGTGCACCGGCGACGACTGCGACCCCTACACCGGCGAGTGCGCCTACCACCCCAACGACGCCGGCTGCAGCGACGGCGACGCTTGCAGCGCAGGTGACCAGTGCTTCGAAGGCAAGTGCTTCACCGGGGTCGGCCAGGTCAGCACCCGCGCGGGTGACGGCAAGGCGGCCTTCAAAGACGACGTCGGCCAGGCGGCCAGCTTCAACAGCCCCGCCGGGATTGGCGTCGACGGCGCTGGCAACCTCTTCGTCGGCGACACCGCCAACCATCGAATCCGCCGGGTCGCTCCAGACGGAACGGTGACGACCTGGTCGGGCACCGGCGCGGCTGGCTACGCCGAGGGTGCGCCGGGGGTGGCCAAGTACAACGAGCCGCGCGGCCTCGCGGTCGACAGCGGCGGCAACGTGTACGTCGCGGACCGAGGCAATCACCTGATCCGCAAGGTCAAGGCAGACGGCACAGCGAGTACGGTCGCTGGCAGCGGTCAGGCTGGCTTCCTCGATGGTGCACCCGGCGTGGCGCGCTTCAACGCTCCTGAGGACGTCGCCTGGGGTCCGGGTGGCGCGCTCTATGTCGCCGACACCAAGAACCACCGCATTCGCAAGATCAGCCCGGTCGGGACCGTCACGACGGTAGCCGGAAGCGGCACACCTGGATTCGCCGACGGCCAGGGCGCAGCGGCCGAATTCAGCAGCCCGATGGGCCTGGTGGTCGACTCGGCAGGCGTCGTCTGGGTCGCAGACACAGGCAGCAACCGCATCCGCAGGATCGGCTCCGACGGCGCCGTGACCACCATCGCAGGCCAGAGCGACGCCGGCTTTAAGGATGGCCAGGGAGCGGACGTGCAGTTCTCAAGCCCGCACGGCATCGTCCTCGACCCGGGCGGCACGCTGTGGGTGGTCGACGGCGGCAACCACCGGATTCGACGGGTGAGCAAGTCGGGTTCGGTGACCAGCCACGCAGGCAATGGCGCTGCGGGCTGGAATGACGGCGCGACGCTGGTGGCCCAGTTCGACGCGCCAACCGACATCACCTCGGACGGCGACGGCAACCTGTACGTAGCGGACACGGGCAACCACCGTATCCGCGCGCTCACCGCCGCCGACAAGCTCTGCAACGACGGCAACGACTGCACCAAGGACAAGTGCGACGCCCAGTCGGGCGCGTGCAGCCATCCCGAGTCCGACCTCGGCACACCCTGTTTCGGCGACATCTGCTACTTCGGTCAGCTGTGTGTCTTCGGGCAGTGCCAGGGCGGCCAGGGCACCTGCGACGACGGCAACAAGTGCACCAAGGACTCCTGCGACGCCAAGACGGGCGCGTGCTCGAACTCTCCGATCGGCGGCTGTAGCTAGGGAAGCGCCGGAGTCGAGCAATACGACCGGGGGGAGACATGGTCCCGCACCTGCCGAGCCAGCGCCGTCCCGCCTGCGCGGCGCTGAGCCTGACCGCCCTTATGCTCGTCGGTTGCGGTGGCCTCCAACCACAGCCAACGCGCACACCCTGGCAGTGTGTCGAGCGATCGCGCACGCCAGCCGCCGTCACCGCATCAGAGCGCACCAATCCCGCGGCGTTGCTTGGCTGGATCTCCGTCGGCAGCGTCGACGCGGCTGTCGAAATCGTCGATCGCGTCGGTCAACGAGCCGGCGTCTTCGCGTCGGGTACCTCAGTGCGCAAGCAGCTTCTTGACGGCATGACTGAGGCGATCGCCACCTGGCAACTCAAGGGCGTCGAGTGGCTCGACCCGTCCCGGCCCATCCATCTCATCTTCCAGAACGTGGGCGGTGACAACGCGCTCGACGGCGTCGCGCTGCTTGTGCCGATTCTTGAAGCCAACGCGCTGGCAGAGTCCCTGCCCGACGGCTCCAGGGGCGACGCGGCGGCCGGCCACTTTGCGCGGATCCCCGGCAGCACTGCGGAGTCGCCGCCGCGCGCTTGGGTCGACCTGATCCGCAGCAACGACTACGCCCTGTTGTCGCCGTCGCCGGACCGATTCGCGGCCCTGGGCGGCGAGACCATGTGTTTTGGCTCCTGCCAGCCCAGCGGCGCCCTGCACGTCGGGGTCGCGCTTGGGGCTCTGATCGAGCGCTACCGCGACGACCTCGTCGACGCCCTCGAGGGCCTCAACCGGCTCGCCCGTCTCTCGCGCGAGGGCTTCGGCGCGAACCACGAGGGTGCCGACCAGTCTGAAGCCGCCGAGCCCGTGGCCGGGCAGGTGATCGAGTGGCTGACCCAGGTAGACGGAGCGGAGCTCGCCGCGGACGCCGACACAACGTCGGTCGCCCTGACCTACTGGGCGACCGCGCGGCCCGACACGTCACTCGCGGCACAGACGGAGGCGCAACGCGGCCACTCCATCGACGGGCTAGGCCGCGGCCTGCCCGGCAACGCCTGGCTTGCAGCTGTGTCCTCGGTGGACCCGCTGGGCGCGCAAGAGTACTTCGACCTCTCGATCCGCAGCGTGCTCGAGCAAATGCCGGGCTGGGGCGGACCCTTCTTCCGTGAAGTCACCGCGCGCTTGCGCGAGATTGTCGGCATGATGAATGGAACCACCCAGATGGCCTGCTACGACGACCGCCTCGCCAGCGCGACAGGCGGCGGCTTCGGTTTCCTCATCGGAGTGGGCAGCAAGGTGCCCGGCGACCTCGCGGCAACTCTCGCGACCTTGACCTACGACGCGTTCAAGCGTGGGGTACTCTTGACCTACAACAAGGTCGCTGACCGAGCCGGAATCGAGGCGTCTGCAGCCGGCGACAAGGACGCGTCGTGGCTGCGCATGCTCGAAGATCAACAGACCTGGACGGGGCTGTGGACAGCGTACCGGGGGGCCATGGTCGCCAAGGGATACAGCTTCGACTTCGGTCCGCGCACCGCCGGCCAGGCGAGCTGCGACGCGTTGACGTTCAAGCCCGACTGGGCGGCGCTTGCGGCGAGCGGCAGCGCGAAGGTTGGTGCAACGGCGCGGGGCTTGCTGGGCGATGAGCCGACCTTTGCCGTGTGCACAACGTCGCGAGCGCTCGTCCTCGTCGCCGGCCCCAACGCCCTCGAACGGGTGGCGACCTTCGCGGCCGCGGAACAGTCTGGCGCACCGCCGGCTGGCCTGGAGGTCGCACCCCACTACCAGCGCGTGCTCAAGGCGGGGCTTCGCGCGCCCGCTTCGGTCTTTCTTTTCGACGCAACCCGTCTTGCCGCTCTGCTGAGCCCCGTGACCCCAATGGCCGCCGCAATCGTCAGCCAGTTGCCCGCTGACGATCCCATCTCGGCGACGTGCACGTACGCGGGGCGCACTGGCTCGTGTCGCGCGCAGCTGCCATTGAGTTGGATTGACGTGTTGCCGCGGCTGAAACGGCTGCTGTAGCCGCAAGCAGCTGCTGCGGCCCTATGTCGAGAACGCGGCGGCGGGAAGGCGGCGGCCAGAACTCGGCGGCCAGAACGCAGCGTTGCGAACGCATCTTGCGCGAGTTCCGGCTATCGGCGACGATTCGCCCCCCGAACGTGGCTATCACGAGCCATCACGAGGAGCCCTTGATGACCGAGTCAGACGCCCGGGACGCGCCGGATTCGACGGACCGCCCCAGGCTGATCGAACCAGTGGAGAGACGCCGCGACGCCAGTGGCCGCGTCATCCTGGTCGGCGAAGGCGCTCGTGCGTACATGGGCGTTTCCGCCGCCGAGGAGGCCCTGCTCGCCCACATCGACGGCAGCGTCGACGTGGCCGCGCTGGTGCGCACCGGTCTCGGTCTTCCGCAACCGCTCAAACCTGTCGACAGCCTCGGCCTCTTGCGTCGGCTCCATCGGGTCGGCCTGATCGACGGCGTCGCAAACACAGCGGCGTGGCTGGGAACAGCCGGGCCTCGCGGCCCGATTGGCCGGCTGTCTCGGCGCCTGACGAAATCACGGGGGGCAGGCCTGCCTGTTCCGGCGCTAGCCACCCTCACGCGCGCCGGCGTTGCCCTGCCGGGTTGGCTGTGGCGCCCGCTGGCGTGGCTGGGATTTGCGCTGATCGCAGCGGCGCTGGTCGCCGGCGTGGTCGTTGGGCGCGTCGACGTCTGGCTCGACCCGTTTGCATGGACCGTTCGTCCGCTGATCGGTGTCCTGCGTCTTTACGCGGCCATGTCGCTGCTGCTGTCCTGGCGGGGCCTGGTGCGCGGATTCGCCCTCGCTTCGCTCGACGTGCCCTGCCAGGCGGCGTGTCTGACTCACTTCTGCGGCATCATCCACCTCGACGTCGACAGCCGCGAGATCAGGGCGGCGAGCGCAAGCGCGCGCACCAGCGTCGCGTGGAGTGGGCTGGCTGCGCTGGCGCTGGTCACCGGGACGGCCGGTCTGCTGGTGATCTTCGACGTGTCGGTCGACGCGGGTCTGCACGCGATCGGCGCGGGCGGCGTCGTGCTGCTGTTGCTCGACAGCGCGCCCTACCTGCGCAGCGACGGCCGCGACCTCGCCGGGATCAAGGCCGGGATCCCTGAGCTGCGCAAGCGCTCAGCCAGCTTTCTGCTGCGGCGCGCCGTGCGCAATCTGTTTCGCCGCGAGCCAGTCAGCCGGACCGAGCAGACCTATCTCGCGATCGCCAGTTATTGGCTGGCCCACGCCGTCGTGACGATTCGCCTGATCGTTGCCTACGCCCTCCCGGGCACCTTCGAGCTCGTCAGCATCTCGACCCGAAGCGACGGCGCGGGACAGGTCGGCGCGCTCGAGACGGTGTTTGCGATCGGCTTGTCGGTTGTCTTGTTGGTGGTCTTGGTCATCCTGATCTGCGCGATCGGCGCCATTCTGATCAACGGGCTGGTGCAGCTCGTGCGGCCACCGCGTCGCGGCCGACCCGAGACAGCGAGCGCTGTCGGCGAGGAGCTGGCCGCTTCACTGCGCACCGAGGTCGAGCGTGTGCCGTTCCTGGCCAGCCTGGGCGAAGAGTCGCTCGACCGCATCGTCGCGGTCATGCATCAGGAGCAGTGGCGGCCCAACGCGGTGATCGTCCGCCAGGGGGAGCCGGGCGACCGATTCTGTTTCATTCGCAAAGGCAAGGCGCGCGTCTCGCTCGAAGAAGAGAGCGGCCTGGTTCATCCGATCGGCGAGCTGGGCGCAGGCGATTTCTTCGGCGAGGTCGCGCTGGTCTCCGATGTGCCACGCACAGCGACGGTGCAGGCCATCACTGAGGTCGAGCTGCTGAGCCTGGAGCGGGGGGTCTTCCTCGAACTGGTCGAGGGCAGCGGCTTTGCGCGCGAAGCGATCCTGGATCAGGTCCGCAACGCCGCCTTCCTGCGCAAGGTGCCCGCTTTCCGCAGCTTGTCGGCCGTGTTGGTGCGTCGCCTCCTCGAGGGCGTGACCGTGGTGCGGCGGCCGGCCGGCGAAGACATCGTCCGCCAGGGCGACCAGGCGGCGGCGCTCTTCGTCATCCGCGAGGGCACATGCGAAGTGCTGCGTCAGACGGACGACGGCGGTGAGACGCTCCACCGGATTACGACTTTGCCCGCGGGCCAGTGGTTCGGCGAGATCGCGTTGCTGCGAGCGACGGTACGAACAGCCACGGTGCGCGCGATAGACGACGTCACGCTGCTCGAGGTGCCCGCCGCGCTCTTCGCAGAGATCGTCCTGGACGACTACGAGACGTGCGCGGAGCTGGAAGAGATCGCGGCCCACCGGGTCACGGTCCTGGAGAGCGAATCGGTA
>CALGHC010000021.1 GCA_937915965.1 uncultured Myxococcales bacterium | reverse complement strand
CCACTGCCAGGACAGAGACGACGGACCAGATCACCCCATCCGTCAGCGCAACCGTCCACCGAGAACCAGCGGCTCCCGCGTAGCGGGCATAGATGGCATAGAGCTCTGCCGGCGAGAGGCCGAATGTGGCGATGAACGCCTGTTGAAATCCCAGGCCCAGGTACAGCCGGCGGTGCATATCCGCGAGCGCCCCCGGCTGGCCGGATCGATTGACGCTGAAGCGCACGAACCCCGCGGCCAGCGCGTAGGCCCGCTCCACGGCGATACGGTGACCATGAAAGGCGCCGTCGAGAGCCGACAACGAGTCGAGCGCCCCGAATGCGTCGGCCCCGACCGCCCCCTGCAAGCGGTCGAAGGTGGCCTCGCCGCCGACCAGCATCGCCACACCCTCGTGGTACCAGCGTGGCAGCCGCGCCTCATTGGAGATCGCGTGCGCAGCGATGTGGGCGATCTCGTGTCGGATGACCTCGCCGGTTCGGAGCAGTCCGGCGCCACCGACGTGGACGATGACGCGGTCTCGGTCGAGCAGGGCCAGCCCTGCGACCCAGGGCTCCGCCGCGCCGCTGCCGCCGTGTGCGGCGAGCACCTCGCCAAACGCTGCGGCGGAGCCGACGTAGTCGACATGCAGGTCACCTTCCATCGTAGTCTGCAGGGTGCCTTCGACGTCCTGAACAGCGCGTCGCGTTAGCCGCTGCAGCGGTGGCAAGCGGCTGTCGTCGACATCATGCAGGTGAATGTGCAGGCGAAGTCCGCCGCCGAGGTCGCGGTCGTTGGCGTGGGCAGTCGCTGCGCACGTCAGCGTCAGTGTCAGCGCGAGGCCCAGCCTCACGGCCAGGCCTCGCCAGCGCCGTCTTCGACCTTGTCTTGCGCCGCGACCGCTACTGCGCCATGCGGAAGAAGCGGAAGCGGGAAGACGAGATCTCGAACATGAAGCCGAACTGGAAGTCGATCTCGCCATGGTCATTGACCAGCCCCGCGGGTGGATTCGGGTACGGACCCGCAGCAGCGAAGGCGCGCCGAGCCTCCTCGTCAAGGAAGGCCAGGCCGGAACGTCGCGCAACACGCACTTGTTTGAGCGCTCCGTCGGGGTCCAGCGTGACGCGTAGGATGGTCAGTCGGTCACGCACCCCGTAGCGCTTGCCGCTCGGATCGCGTCGTTGCCAGATACGCGCCGGATTCCACTCCGAGCCCACGCGCTCCTTGACCCTCTGGAAGAAGTCCCAGTATCGGTACTTGCGCGTATTGAGGAGGTTGGTCTCGCCCTCGTCCTCGACGTCGGGTAGCCAGTCCATGCTGCCCGGGTTGCCCGACAGCGCTTGGATGTTGTGCAGGATGTTGCCCGGCGACGTTGCTGGAAGAAGCAGATCCGAGTGGCGGCCACGGACGACCGACGGCTGGTCCTCTGGGCTGCCTGCGCCCCCGCCTTGCTCGATCTCGCCCGGCCCGATTCGCAGCGGCGCCGCCTTCTCGACTGCCTTGACCGCCTGCGCTTCCTGTTGATCGCCCCGCTTGGGTCGGCCGCTGCGGGGGATCGCGGTCGGAGCGGTGCTGGTCGATTCGGGGCTTTGGATCTCGCTGCGGCGGTCCACCTGGACCATGCCGAGATCTCGGCCCTGGCGCTTGTGTCCCTTGCTCTTCTGCTCTCGCACGACCTTCATGTCGTAGCGGCCGAGGTAGTTCGCCTTGTCGGGCACCTCCTCTACCGTCGGCCGGGCGGTCTCGACAATCTGACGGTTGAGCTCCTCGACCGGCTTGGGCTTCTTCTCTCGCGGCTTAGGGCTCACATTGTGGATTTTGCGCGTGGTCGGTGGCCTCTCGACGAACGCGACCATCCGGCGCTGCGCTGCGCTGCCCTGGCCTGGCCCCTTCGCGGCGGGCCGCGTCGGCGCCATCGCGTCGCCGACCTGGGCGACAAGCACGGCGAGTCCGGCAAACAGCAACAGGGCGAGGCAAGCGCCCACCATCGCTGAGAACATATGCCGGAACAGATCGCGCATGGGGATACGCACCTCCAGAGAACTACCGCCAGAGAACTACCGTATGGGTGCGGTCCGAGGGGGTCAAGCGTGCTCTGGCCTCAGGCACCGACAGTCCCGCGAATCCAATTGCTTCGTCGCCGCAGCGAGCGACACCGATGGTCGGTCGGCCCCTGACAACCGGTGCGCAGGCCGTGGGATTCCCGCATGTCTGCCGGAGGCTCGCACGAGGCGGCCGCAAGAGCCTCGCACAAGAGGTTCGCTGGAGGCTCGCGCGGCGGCCGATGAAAGCTCAGGCAGCCGTCTAGAAGAGGTCGCTGACCGAGTCGCCGTCGTGGATGCGGCGGATCGCCTTGGCAAAGAGCGGCGCTACCGAGAGGACTCTCAGCTTCGAAGAGGTCTTGCCCGCCAGAGGGATCGTGTCCGTCACCACGACCTCCTTCATGACCGACTCGTTGATTTGCTCCATCGCGGGGCCGCACAGGACGCCGTGCGACGCAGCGACAGCGACAGACAATGCTCCGCGATCCATGAGGAAACGAGCGGCCTCGCAGACGGTTCCGCCGGTCGCGATCTCGTCATCGACGACGATCGCGTGTTTGCCGTCGACGTCACCGATGAGGTTGGTGGCGACCGCGCGGTCGTCGTCGCCGTAGCGGCGCTTGTCGACGATCGCCATGGGCAGGTTGAGGCGGTTGGCGAATCGGCCGAGCTCCTTGGCCTCGCCGGCGTCACCAGCGACAAGCACCGTGTTTTCGGTCTCCCAGGTCGACGAGATGTAGTCGCAGAGGATCGGCGCGGCGACGAGCTGATCCGCCGGTACGCGGAAGAAGCCCTGAATCTGCGGCGCGTGCAGGTCCATGGTCAGCACGCGGTCGGCGCCCGCCGTCTGCAGCAGGTCGGCGACGAGGCGCGCTGCGATACTCACGCGCGGACGGTCCTTCTTGTCTGAGCGCACGTACGGCATGTAGGGGAGGACCGCGGTGACCCGGGCCGCCGACGCGTTCTTCAGCGCGTCTATCGCGATAAGCATCTCCATGAGGTGCTCGTCGACTGGCGGCGTCGCCGTCTGGATGTAGAAGACATCCGACTCCCGGACGTTCTCCAGGATCTTCACCATCAGATTGTCGTTGGCGAACTTCACGACCTCGCTCGCCCCCATCGGCAGATCGAGGTGCTCGCAGATCGACCTGGCGAGCCCGGGGTGGCTGCGTCCAGCAAAGACCTTGATGGCGGCGTTCACAGCGACTCCCTGACTCTGAGCGAGCGGCCCGCACGCGGCGGGGGCGTGGGTGGCAGCTCTCGCGGCGGCCGGCTCCGGCCAGCGCGGGACCAGCCGTTGCTACTCGATGTAGCCGGCCTTCAGCTCGCCGACCACCTGCTCCACCGTCGCGCTCGGGTCGACCAGCATCGCGCGGTCGCGGTAGGTGCTGAGCTTCAGCCGAAGCGCGTTGAGTTTGATGAATCCGTCGGCGTCTGCTTGATTGTAGACCACGTCCTCTTCGAAAGTGGAGTACGCCGTATTGTAAAGTGAGTTTAACGCCTTGCGGCCAACGATCGCGCACGATCCCTTGTACAGCTTCAGACGCGCCGTGCCGGTGACGCCTTGTTGGGTCGACTCGATGAACTTCATGATGTGTCTCATCTCGGGAGAGAACCAGTAACCATTGTAGATCATGCGTGTAAACTCCGGAAGCAGGCCGTCGCGCAGGGCCATCACCTCACGGTCGAGCACCAACGATTCAACGGCGCGATGCGCATGGTGCAGCAGGGTACCGCCGGGGGTCTCGTAGACGCCGCGCGACTTGATGCCGACGTAGCGGTTCTCGACGATGTCGACCCGGCCGACGCCGTGAGCTCCTGCGATCTCGTTGGTGCGCTCGAGCAACGCCGATGGGCCCAACGCCTCGCCGTCGAGCTTCACGGGTCGGCCGTCGACAAACGTGACCTCGATGTAGCGCGGCGTGTCCGGCGCCCGCTGCGGGTCGACGGTCGTGAGGAACATCTCCTCGTCAGGCGCGCGCCAGGGGTCCTCAAGGACGCCGCCCTCGTAGCTGACGTGCAGCATGTTGCGATCCATCGAATAGGGCTTTTCGGCGGTCGACGAGCAGGGAATATCGTGGTCAGCACAGTAGGCGATGAGCTGGGTGCGCGAGCGCAGGTCCCAGGTGCGCCATGGAGCGATGCACTCGATCTCGGGCTTCAGGGCATACGCGGACAGCTCGAATCGGACCTGATCGTTGCCTTTGCCGGTCGCGCCGTGGCAGATCGCCGTCGCGCCGATATCGTTCGCCATCTCTACCATCGCCTTGGCGATGACCGGACGGGCAAGGGCCGTGCCGAGCAGGTAGTAGCCTTCGTATACCGCGTTGGCGAACAGCGCGGGGAAGACGTAGTCGCGAACGAACTCCTCGCGCACATCAAAGACTTTCAGGTCGACCGCGCCGCTGGCGAGCGCCTTTTCGCGCAGGCCGACCATCTCTTCACCCTGACCCACGTCGGCGGTCATGCAATGTACTTCGTAGCCGCGCACGGCGAGCCAGTGCGCCATGACTGAGGTGTCGAGCCCGCCCGAGTAGGCGAGAACAACCTTCTTCTTCTCGGTATTGCTGCCCATTGTGACCAACTCCGCGGAGGGTCGTCGTGCGCGCCACGGGGTGATTCGGTCCGGCAAGCGGCCCGGCCAGACGCGGTGCGTGACCCTCAGAATGCGCGACCGGGGTGGCCGCGAAGTCGCGGCGGGAGTCTTCGCCGCGGGCGACGTGAAGTCAAGCCAGGGAGACGGC
>CALGHC010000020.1 GCA_937915965.1 uncultured Myxococcales bacterium | reverse complement strand
GAGACGTTGCTCGGGGGTGAAGCGATAGCGAAAGCGGATCCGCACGGGGACGGCTTTGCCGCCAGCGCGGGCCGGCGAGAAGACCAGCTTCATCGCCGCGGCGCTGGCCGCAGCGTCGAACTCCGGCCCGGCTGACTCGGCGACCTCGGTCGCCGTCACCTTGCCGGTCGCGTCCAGGGTCAGCGTCAGCACGACGGTACCGCGCAGCCCGCGAGCGAGCAGCGCCTTTGGGTACTCAGCGGCGACGAAGGTCTCCAGCTTCGGGGCCACCAGCTTGGCTGGCCGGGCCATCATGACCTTGGCAGCGGCCGGCGGAGACACGCACAGAGCGGCGAAGGCCAACAGCGGCGCGGCCCAAACTCGCCTGGGCGAGCAGCTGATTTGTCCCGGCGAGCAGCTGATTCGTCCGGGCGAGCGGCTGAATCGTCCGGGCGGCCGGCTGGACCTCGGTTTCTGGGGCAACTTTGCCATCCGCTCCCTCTGCCGCGCGGCGGCGCCGGCGCAGAGGTTGTATCGGGCGCAGCGCGGCGGCTCAAGAGCCGCGCCATCAACGGGGGTCGAGGACCCGCCGCGCCGACCTCACGGGCGTGCGTTGTCCGTCCTCATCGGCGTGCGCGGCAGAGAGCGGCAGGGAGCGGCAGGGAGCGGCAGGGGCCGGCACGCGTGTCAGGCATCGAATCGGTATCCGGCGCCGCGCACGGTCACCAGGTGACGCGGTTCGGTTGGATCAACCTCGAGCTTCACGCGCAGACGGCGTACGAAGTTGTCGACCGTGCGCGCGGTGCCGTCGTAGTCCCAACCCCAGATCGCATCGAGGAGGCGCTCGCGGCTCTGCAGCCGACCGGGCCGAGCGACCAGCCAGGCGAGCAGTTCGAATTCGCGCGGTGTCACCTCGACGGTGGTCCCGGCACGGCGGACTTCGCGCGCGTCGATGTCCACCTCGACATCGGCGAAGCGCACCACCCGCTGGCTGTGGCGACGCTCGCGCCGCAAGGCGACGGCGACACGCGCGGCCAGCTCGCGAACCGAGAATGGCTTGGTCAGGTAGTCGTCGGCCCCCAGACCGAGACCGCGCACCTTGTCGTCGATCTCGCCACGGGCCGACAGGATCAAGACAGGGACCTGCAAGCCGCGGCGCCGCAGCTCGGCGAGCACATCGAATCCGTCGAGTTTGGGAAGCATCAGGTCCAGCAGGATCAGGTCGGGTTGGTCGGGGTGATCGGCGAGCGCTCGACGCAGACCGGCCTCGCCGTCGGACGCGATGGTGACCCGGTGCCCCTCGGCGCGCAGGTTCAGCTCGAGACCCATCGCCAATGTGGTGTCGTCCTCGACGACCAGCACGTGTGCCTTGTTCGCGACGACCATCGTCACACCTCCCCACACGCCGCGATCGCACGCGCGCTGGCGACCGGCAGGTGGATGGCAAAGGTCGAACCGATCCCCGGTTCGCTCTCGAGCTGTAGCCGGCCGCCGTGGTCGCGAACGATGCGGTGGACGATGGCCAGACCGAGGCCAGCTCCCTGGTGCGAGCGTCGGTGCAGGGGCGATCGATAGAAGCGCTCCACGACTCGTGCGTGCTCTCGGGCCGGGATCCCGGGTCCCTGGTCACGCACCTCGACGATCACTTCTTCACCGACGTGGCGTGCGACGACGTCGACCGGCGCCTCGGCGCCGCCGAACTTCAAGGCGTTGTGAACCAGGTTACCGACCGCGTCGACCAGCGAGGCGCGGTCGCCGACGACGATCGGCAGGTTCGGATCGATCGAGGACGTCAGGTTGGCGCCCGCATCGGTTCGGCCAAAGCGGTCCAAGACCTCTTCGACGACCGCCGCCAACTCGATCGGCCGAACTTCGACGCGGCCGCCCTCCTCCTCGACACGACGCCAACGCAGGATCCGCTCGACCAGCTCCTCCAGGCGAGCGATCTCGAATTGCAGCCGACTGATGACACGAACGCGGTCCACCGGCTCGTCGGCGCGGCCCAGGGCGAGCGTCTCGGCCATCAGGTTGATGCCTGCCAACGGCGTGCGCAGCTCGTGGCTGACGTGGGCGACAAAGTCGGCCTGCATCTCGCTGAGGCGGGCGCTGCGACGGACATAGAGCAGGGCTGCCAGGCCGCCGACGATGGCCATCGCAGCGAAGCACAGCACCAGGACGCCCAGCGCGATGTCGAATCCCTCGCGCCACAGGACCGAGCGACGATCCCCACCGCGAGGGACAATACGCCAGGGACGACGACGGCGCCGATGAGCAGCGCGAGCAGCGCGCGGGTGGGGAACACGCTCGAACGCCGCTTGGACACCTCGACTCCTTCTCGGGCTCTTCGATCGCGTCAGGCGGCAGTCCGTCGACCGCGACGCCGAGGCGGTGCCTGGGCGATGCGGAGGCGACGCCGCGACCCCGACACAAGCACACAGCGGCCTGCGCCGTCAAAGTCCGAACCAGCCGTTGCGGCCGGGCCGAAATCGGGCGAGCAGGCCGAAATCGGGGTAGCGATCGGCGCAAAAGAAGCTAACGTTTCGGTCGAGGGGAGAGGGCACGGGATTCATGGCGGCGATTCCGATGCCAGGCACGTTGCAACTGCGTCCGCCGACGGATCGACAATGGAGATTCGCCTGCATGGCAGGGGCGGCCAGGGTGGCGTCACCTGCGCCAAGATACTCGCGGCCGCCTATGCGCGCACCGGAAAGAGCGTTCAGGCGTTCGGGGATTACGCCGGCGAGCGCTCCGGAGCGCCCGTGCGCGCCTACGTGCGCATCAGCGACGAGATCGTCACCAACCGCAACAAGGTCTACGAACCGGACTCGGTCCTGGTCCTCGACGAGTCCCTCCTCGGTCCCGACGCGGTAGCCGGCCTCGCCGCCGGTGGCTTGCTGCTGGTCAACAGCGGCGACGCACCAGAGGCCCTCGCCGCCCGCTACCCGGGTGTGCGGGTTGCCAGCGTCGACGCGACGACCATTGCCCGCCGCCACGGCATCGGCACGCGCTCGGTGGTCATCGTCAACACGACCCTCGCCGGCGCCTTCGCCCGCGCCGCCGAGCTGCCGCTGGCGGAGCTCGAGGCGACCTACGATTCGCTCGGCCTCGCCGGCGACAAGGACGCCGCGATCGAGGCGTGGCAGACGGTGCGCTTCGCAGGGGTCGCGCCGGCCGTGGACGAGATCGACGGGAACGACGACGGTGAGATCAACGAGGCCGCGACAACAGGGCCCGCGCATGCCACCGCAGCGGTCCTCGATCTGCTCGACCACCGCGAGGGCAAGACGACCGGGCTGAAGACGGGAACCTGGCGCAGCCAGATGCCGCGCTACGTCAAGAAGCTCGCGCCGTGCACTGCGCGCTGCCCAGCCGGCAACGACGTCGAAGCCTTTGTCCAGGCGGTCGCTCGCGGCAGCCTCGAGGCCGCGGCCGAGGTGCTCGCCGAGACGTCGCCCTTTGCGGGCGTCTGCGGTCGCGTCTGCCCAGGCTTCTGCATGCAGGGGTGCAACCGCGCCGCGTTCGACGGCGCCGTCAACACGCGGGCCATAGAGCGCTGGATCGGCGACCACTCGACCATCGCGCGGGACGCGTCGCCGATGCCCGGCAACCGCCGCCGTGTCGCCGTCATCGGCGCCGGGCCAGCGGGCCTGACGGCCGCCTACCATCTCGCCCGAGCGGATCACAGGGTCACGCTCTTCGAGGGCGAGGCGGAGCTCGGCGGCGTCTTGCGCACTGGCATCCCGGCGTTCCGGCTGCCGCGCGATGTACTCGACAAGGAGATCGGCGCGGTCCTGGCGCTGGGCGTGACTGCGCGTACCGGCGTCTTTTTGCGTGGAGCCGAGATCACCGCGATCGCCGACGAACACGACGCGACCGTGATCGCCACAGGCCTCCAGAAGCTGCGCGGCAGCGACTTCGACGGCGCCGGACTCGACGGCGTCGAGCAGGGCATCACCTTCCTGCATCGCGTCAACCTCGACAGCGACGTGCGCACCGGCGGTCACGTCGTCGTGCTCGGCGGCGGCAACACGGCGATGGACTGCGCGCGCAGCGCGCTGCGCTGTGGCGCCGAGAAGGTCACGGTCGCCTACCGCCGCACGCGCGGCGAGATGCCCGCGATCGCCGATGAGATCGACGAGGCCGTCGAGGAAGGTGTCGAGCTCGCCTTCCTGCGCGCGCCCCTGGCCTTCGAAGGCGAAGGCGGCCGCCTCGTCGGCGTCAAGATGGCCGAGGTCGAGCTCGGGCCAGCCGACGACAGCGGCCGGCGTCGCCCGATCGTGACCGACCGGATCGTCCTGCTTGCATGCGACCACGCCATCCTGGCGCTGGGCCAGTCGGCCGATACGTCCCTGCTGCCAAGTGGCTGGGAGCTCAAGGGCGACCGCATCTGGCGGGACGGCGAGGCGTCAAACATCTTTGTCTGCGGCGACGTCGCCACCAACGAGGGCACCGTCGCGCACGCGATCGGCGACGGCCGCCGGGCCGCATGGCGCGCCCTCGACCAGCTCGCCGAGGCGCATCTGAAACTTGAAGAGCGCGATGCAGACACCGCGGTCACCGTCGAACAGGTTCGATTCGACCACTTCGCGACGCGACCGCCGACCATCCTCTTCCACGAGCCGCCTGCCGAGCGCATCAATCACTTTCTTGAGGTCAACCACGGTCTGCCCACCGCCGACGAGGCCGGCCGCTGCCTCGCGTGCGGCGACTGCACCCAGTGTGACACCTGCCTGGTCTTCTGCCCCGAGGGCGTGGTCTTCCGGGCGGGCGACGACGGCTATCGCATCGACTACGACTTCTGCAAGGGCTGCGGCATCTGCGTCGCCGAGTGCCCGCGCTCTGGCATGGAGATGGTGCCCGCATGACCATGGAACTGATCACCGCAAACCACGCCGCGGCGATGGCCGCGACCCTTGCCGCCCAGGCCAACCGCGACGCACGTGGCTTCGGCAGCGGCGTCTACCCGATCACGCCACAGACGGAGTGCATCGAGCTGCTGTCCAAGCAGGACATCGCCAAGGGTCACATCGTGCGGGTCGAGTCCGAGCACAGCGCCATGGCGGTCTGCATCGGCGTCTCGCTCGGCGGCGCGCGCTCGTTCACGGCGTCGAGCAGCAACGGTCTGGCATACATGGCCGAGAACGTCTTCACCGCGGCGATGTACCGGCTGCCCATCGTCATGATGGCGGTCAATCGCACCCTCGGGCCGCCCTGGAATATCTGGGTCGACCACGGCGACACCCTCGCGCTGCGCGATTCCGGTTGGATTCAACTCTATTGCGAAGACAACCAGGAGGTATTTGATTCGATCTTGCTGGCCTTCCGCGTCGCCGAGGACGAGCGCGTCATGTTGCCGGCGATGGTCTGCCAGGACGCGTTCGTCTTGTCGCATACGATGATGATGACCGACGTGCCCGACCAGACTCAGGTCGACGCCTTCCTGCCGCCTCTGAACATGAAGCACCGCATCGACGAGCGGCCGCGCACGGTCGGTGGCCTGGACTTCCCCCACGAGACCGAGGTCCACCGCCGCCAGCTCGCCGAGGCCTTCGGCCGGGTCGCGTCGGTCTATGCCGAGGTGCAGGACGAGTTCGAGCAGGTCTTCGGGCGCCGACCGGCCGACGCGGTGGTTCCGTACCGGATGGAGGACGCCGAGCTGGTCTTTGTGTCGATGGGCACCACCGCGCCGACCGTGCGAGCAGCGGTGGACGCAGCGCGCGAGCGCGGCATCGCGGTTGGCGCCCTGCGCGTTCGCATGTTCCGGCCGTTCCCCGGCGAGCTGATGGCGCAGATGCTTGCCGGAGCGAAGAAGGTGGCGGTGCTCGACCGCGACATCTCTCCGGGCCTCGGCGGCGTCCTGTGGGCCGAGCTGGGCGGCTTTGTGCCCGACGGCGTGATGGTTCAGAACTACATGATCGGCCTGGGCGGTGGGGACATTCGACCCGACCATATCGGCCAGCTCATCGACGACCTGGCCGCCCAGACGCAGGCGCTCGCGCCGATCCTCCACGAGGTGGCCGGATGAACAACGAACCCTTGCTGCAGGGCCTGGCCCACACCGCCGCCGACCGGTCCGAGCCGCTGCTGCGCGCTGGCAACACCAACTGCGGCGGCTGCGGCATGTCGATGGGGCTGAACTTCCTCAGCCGCGCGATCGCGGACCAGCCGGTGCGGATGGTCATCCCCGCGTGCTGCGGCATCGTCACGGCCGGGCCGTTTCCGATGTCGGCCTACGGCGCACCAGTGATCGCCGCCACGTTCGCGTCGGCGGCCGCGGTCGCCAGCGGCCTCGCCCACGTGTCTCGCCTCAACGAGGAGGACGTGCGCGTCATCTGCTGGGCAGGCGACGGCGGCACCTACGACATCGGTATGGCGACCATCTCGGCCGCGGCGGAGCGCAACGAGGACATCCTCTTCTTCTGCTACGACAACGAGATCTACGGCAACACCGGCGGCCAGCGCTCGTCGGCGACACCGCTGGGTGCGGTCACGACGACCACACCGGCCGGCAAGGAAGTGCCCAAGAAGGACATCGTCGCGATCATGGCTGCGCACGGCATCCCCTACGCCGCGACCTTGTCGCTCGCCCACCCTGCCGACCTGATGCGTAAGCTCGACATCGCCCTGAAGACCCGCGGATTCCGGTTCTTGCACATGCTCTCGCCATGCCCGACCGGCTGGAAGAGCGAGCCAGGCGAGGGCGTCGCTTTGATCCGCGACGCGGTGCAGTCGGGCCTCTATCCGATCTACGAAGTCCGCGACGGCTTCGACCTGCGCATCAACGTCGAACCAGACCGCAGCCGCGCGGCGCTGCAGCGCTACTTCGGCGCACAGGGTCGCTTCCGTCGCTCGCCCATCGATCTCGACGACGTCGAGACAGCCATTGGCCGCCATTGGCGGCGGCTGCGCGCGCTGGCGATGGCTTCGGGCGCGATCGACTAGCTTCGGGCGCGATCGACTAGCTTCGGGCGCGATCGACTAGATAGGCCGCGCCTGGAGGCCCACGCCGGTTTCGCCCGGCGATCGGCGAATCTCAATCGTCGCTGGATCAGACCTCGCGCTCGAAGATCGCACGGCCGCTCCAACCGCCGCGCGCCCAGCGCGTGCCGGTCACCGCCGCCCGCACGGCGATCTCCGCGCAGATCGCCAGCCAGACGCCGGGCGCGCCCATGCCCAGTTGCACACCGAGCAGCCAGCCCAGCGGAACCAGGATCATCCAGGTGCTCGCGATCGACGCGAACATCACGAAGCGCACGTCGCCGGCACCATTGAGCGCGCCCATCGCCGTCATCGCGACCGCGTCGAGAACCTGGAAGAACGCCGCATAGGTCAACAGCACCACACCCGTGGCGATGACGGCGGGGTCACTTGAGAACAACCCCATCATCGGCGCCGGCCACAGCCAGAAGACCACGCCCATTCCAGTCATGACGATCGCCGCGAGCAGGAGCGCCGCCAAGAACGCGCGGCGCGCGGCCACCTCGTCGCGAGCGCCGACGTGTTGGCCGACGATCACGCATGCGGCCTCGGCGATGCCGTGACCGGGCAGGAAGCTCACCGAGACGATGCGGATCGCCACCTGATTGGCGGCGAGCTCGGCCTCGCCGATGCGCGCGACCAGAGCGGTCAGCACCGCCCAGCCGGCGACGTCGAGCAGCCAGCGCACGCCAATGGGCGCGCCGACGCGTACGATGTCCGCCATCGCCCGCCGACTTGGCCGCTGGATCCGCTGGACTTCGCGGTGGTAGCGCCAGCCGAGCAGGGCGGCCGCGACGGTGAACGCGATCAGCGTCGCCCACGCCGCGCCGGCGACACCGAGCGCCGGGATCGGTCCCAGACCGAAGACCAGCACCACGTCGAGGACGATGTTGAGGCCGTTGGCTGCCAGGTTGAACCGCATCGGCGTCTGCGTGTCGCCCAGGCCTTGCAGGCCCTCTGAGAACGCCGTCAAGGCGAGCCATGCCGGCACGGCGAGCAGACGGATCGCCATGTAGACCCCAGCGGGGCCGACAAACGCGGCGTCCCCGGCGGCGACGCGCACGATGGACTCAGCGGCCGGCGCCAGGGCGACGTAGACGCTGGCGACCGCCAGGCCGAACCACAGACCCTGCCAGGCCGCAGCGCGAGCGACCTGCGGCTTGCGCGCGCCGATCGCCTGTGCGGCGACGACCTTGACGCCGTGCAGGGTGCCAAACGAGATGGACCCGGCGAGGAAGAGCAAGGTCGTTGCGATCGCGACGCCGGC
>CALGHC010000019.1 GCA_937915965.1 uncultured Myxococcales bacterium | reverse complement strand
GGTCGTAGCCCGACCCGGTGAGCTTGGCGGTGAACTGCTGATGGAAGCTGGCCGCCGCGAGATTCGAGTTGTCGTCGGTGACAGCGACGATGTTCTTGGTCGCCATCGGCCGCAGGAACTTCTCGTACTGGCCATACTGCGCCAGCATCACTTGCAGACCGTTCTTGGAGCTGACGTACGACTTGACGTATTGGAAGACGTTGCCGGGCAGGTTGGGCGGATTGAGCTTGCAGCATGATTTCGGCGCGCCCACCAGGATCATCCGGTAGTCAACGCCCGCGTTCTGGATGAAACCAGCAAACTTCGACAGGTTGTCGCTGACCCACTGCGACTCGGTTCCCATTGACCCCGAGGTGTCGACAAACCAGACGATGTCGGCGCCGCCGGCGAGCTGTTCGGGCTCAACCTGAATCTGGGTGATCTTCGGCTGGCAGACCCAATGCGAGCTCCCGTTGATGGTCGTGTCCTTGCCGGCGGTGTTGACCACGTCGGCCTGCACCTGCCACGGGTCGATATTCGGCTCGGGCTCGGAGTCTGCGTTATCCTGGTCGTCGTCATCGGCGGCGGCCAGCGAGTCATTGACGGGGTCCACAGGCGTGTCCCCAGTCGAGTCGGCGATTCCGTCGGCTCCGACCGCGCCATCGGCGAGCCCGGTCGAATCCGCGATGCCGCTGCCGTCCGCGATGCCGCTGCCGTCCGCGATGCCGCTGCCGTCGGCTACGCCAACCGCGTCAGGAGACGCCGTGCCATCGGGGCCAGGCGTGCTGCCGTCTATCGCAGTTTCGTGGGCGTTGGTGCCGCCATCGCCTGCCCCGGTGCCAGTTGTCTCGCTCGCTGCCGCGCCAGCGTCGCCCGCCGCGGCGCCGTCCGCTGTGGTCAAGCCGCCAAACGGATCGCTCGAGGGCGGGAAAGCGATGCTTCCGGATGAACCGCCGGGTGGCGGCGATGCGCACCCGCCCAGCAGGGCAACCAAGCACGTCGCGAGGGCCACCTGCCGCGCCCGGAAGATGGGACGGCCGAACCTGCCCGGGACCATTCGGTGCCCCGATGCCCGCTTCGCTGGCGACTGCCTTTGGTCGTGTGGAGGCGACTGGCTGTGGTCGTGTGGACAGGGCATCGGTGCTTCCCGTGCAACGCCTTCTCACGCGCCGCGAGGAGGCTGTCACTGGTGCTATCGTCGACGCTCTCGCGATCCGAAGCAAGCCCAGAAAGCCGTCTGCCGTCGCGACGCAGCGCGCCAGGACTGCTCGGTCTCAGCCGCCGGTGGCCGTCGCGTCCACAGGCAGGCTACCTGCGTCTGGGTCCGACGCGGCGTCGCTCTCGCCGCACAGCGCTGGGAAGCCGCTGCAGCAGACCTCGGCGAGGTCCGGGCAACAGTCGCCGAACGCGCTGCACGAGCTGTCACAGTAGCATTCGCCGTCTTCGCTGATGACGGCGCTGCTTTCGTCGCAGTGGCCGACGCACGACGCGGCGCTCGCGGCGTCGCCGTCACTGTCGCCCATCGTGTCGTCGACATCCGAAGTCTCTGCAGCGGCCACGTCGTCCGCCGCGTCGTCGGCACCCGAGGTCTCCGCAGTGGCCGCGTCGCCCGTCGCGTCGTCGGCACCCGATGTCTCCGCAGCGGCCGCGTCGCCCGCCACGGTGTCGACCCCCGAAGTCCCGGCGGCGTCACTTTCGCCTGTCGCGTCTTCGGCGGTTGCGGTGTCTGGGCACACGCCGTTGCACGCTTCGCACTGGTGAGTCACCAGATTGCAGAATGGCACCCCGTCGTCCGGGCAGTCCTGGTGGCTGTAGCAATCGATGGTTGGCATCGCTCGGACTGGCTCACACGCCGCCATCACGACCATCGCCACCAACCCCCACAGCGTCAGACCCAACCGATGGCCGTCCACATTCTGTTCCTGCCTGGTCATCGTCCACCTCGTCGGCGCCCCTGGCGCGGCGCAGGAGCCTCCGGCCCAGACGGGATTGTGTCAAATGTCCGGGCTGATCGGAAACTCATGGTCATCGCCGCCGCGCCTGGCTGCCCGGGCCTCGGCAAGTGCAGACGACACTGGCCGATGTGCCCGCGGACCGCTATGCTGCGTTCGCCATGCCACGCTTCGACCCGACATCGTCAGCCGCCCCGTCCGCACTCGTCACCACCGCCGCCTTTGCGGTGTTCGCGACGTTTGCCGTGCACGGTTGCGCGTCCGGCGTCGATGACAGCTTGCGCGGCGCGTGCACCGGCGCGTGCCCGGGATCCTCGCCGCAAGCCTTCGCGGACGAGGTCAACCCGCTGTGCGTCGATGGGCAATACAGCGAGACCCTGCCGGACGTCGCCGTGGACCTCAGCGCCGCCAAGGCGGCGTTCCAGCCACAGCAGTGGCGAGACTTCCTTGATGAGGCGCTGGCGCTGCGCTACGCCGATGGCGCCTACCTGACAACGCATGGGGTCGCTGAGAACAAGAACATGGACTGTGTGGCGACGTTCTTGTCAGCCGGCAAGCGAGGCAGCACTGCCGGCATCATCGGCGGGCTCGCCACGGTCGTCCACGAGTGCGGTCACCTCCTCGACAACGCCCGCGGCGGCTTCTTCGACTCCGTCTACGTGCTGCGCGCCGACCTGAGCGTCGCCACGGTCGGTGCCGCCTACCAGGGCGACGGCAAGCCGGCGGGCCAGCACCCGTCTTTCGCCCGCAGCCGTCTCCTTGGCGACGAGTTTGTCGCCGCGCGCCCCCCGTGTCCCAAGAAGGGCACCCATGGTTGCGACGGCTACGCCAGCGTCTACCTCTCAGGCGACCCCGCAAACGCCGTCTTCGAGAGCGGTGATCAGGGGCTGGACAGCCTACTGGAGGAGACGGTTCAGTACGTGCACTCGCTCGCTACCGAATACGCGTTTCGCGACCGACTCGGCTCCGTATCGGTCAGCGCTCGCGATGGAATCCTGACTTTCCTGTGGTACCTGGAGCGGTTCTTGTACATGGCTCGAACCGAACACGCCGAATTCTACGCCTGGCTCGTTGGCGACGAAGCGTGGCGCACAGCCATCCTGACCGTCTGGGGCCAGGCGTGGTGGTATCTGGCCGCAAGCGCAGACATCGACGGCCTCGGCCTGCAGGACGACAGCATCATCGAGCTGGTCCGAACGCCGCTCTTGCTCAACGAGATCGAATTGATTCGTCTGGCTCACGCCTGCCATTGACACGCACCGCGACCGTGCCAGTGGGGGCCTGTACCGATTGCCCAGCGCGCGTATACTCGGCGGGCAGCGGCGGGAGGAGACGATGGGCAGCGGAAGCAGCAGGATTCGCGCGTGTCCTGTGTGCGGCGAGCTGTCTGCGTCCCCATTCTGTCCCAACGACGGCGCGGTCACGGTGCCACGCGGCGAGGCTTCGTCGAGCGCGCTGCCCTTCGCGGTAGGTGACGTCGTTGACCGACGCTACAGTATCACCTCGGTCATCGCGCGCGGCGGCTTTGGCGCTGTCTATGCGGCCGAGCACGTCGTTACCAGCCAACGCATGGCGCTCAAGGTACTGCTGCCTCAGCCCGAGGGTCGCTTTGAGGAGGCGCTGGAGCGCTTCCAGCGCGAAGCCAGCGTCACTGTTCGGCTGCGGCACCCCAACACGGTCCGCGTCTACGACGTCGGTCATACCGACGCCGGGCTGCTGTTCATCGCGATGGAGCTCGTCCAGGGGCCGACGCTGGATGAGGTGCTCGCCGTCGCCGCCACCGCCGGCAAGGCGTTGACCGAGGCGCAAGCGATCGACATCGCTTTGCCCGTTCTCGGCAGCCTCGGCGAGGCGCACCGTATGCGGCTGGTGCACCGCGACCTGAAGCCCGCCAACATCATGTTGACCGCCACGGCCGAGGACCCGTTTTCGGTCAAGGTGCTGGATTTCGGTCTCGCTCGCGTCGAGGACTCGACGATCACCCGTCGCCGCACCGCGCTCGGCACGCCGATCTACATGAGCCCCGAGCAATGCCAAGGCACCGATCTCGACGGCCGCACCGATCTCTACGCGCTGGGTTGCGTGCTCTTTCAATGCGTCACATTGCGCCCCCCCTACGGTGACCGCAACCCTGTCGACACCATGTATGCCCACATCAACGAGCCCATCCCGGATCTGGTTGAGCTGCGCCCTGAAGGCATCTCGCCGGAATTCGCCGCATGCGTACGAAGGGCACTCGCCAAGAACCCGCAGAGCCGCTTCCGCGACGCCGGCAAGATGGCCGAGGTGCTTCACGCGGTGCGCGAAGAGACCTGGGGCGACGTGCCCGTGACCTCGGTCCGCCGGCTGGCCGGCGACTCCAAGGTGTGGAAGTCGACCCGAACGCCTGGAAATCGCGTCGAACCGTTGCGAGCCGACAGCGAGGTCGGCTTCGGAGCGCCGCTCGCGCCGACAATGACCTCCGAGGCGGGCCGACAGGCGCGGATCCACTGGCATTCACCTGGCGACCAAGGCGACAGCGCCCCGGCCATCGCTGGCGACGCAGAGCTGCCGTCCCCATCCGAGTCGACGCACCACGACGTGCGGCCAGCGGCTGCGGCCACGATCCGTTCCGACGTCGAT
>CALGHC010000018.1 GCA_937915965.1 uncultured Myxococcales bacterium | reverse complement strand
TGCAGGTCCAGCTTGCGGATCAGATACTCAAGCGACTTGCGGTGAACGCCCGTGTCGCGCGCGGCGGCGGACACGTTCCAGTCGTGAGCGGCCAGGGAGCGCTCCCAGTAGGTTCGCTCGAATACGTCGAGCAGACGCGCCTTCGCGTCTTTGAACGGCAGCTCGTAGTCAACGGGGACTCCACCCTGGAGCGCTGCCGCGGCCGGGCGTACGAGGGCGCCGTCGAATTCGACCTGAAGCTCGCGGCCGTCGGACAGAACCGCAGCGCGCTCGATGTGATTGCGCAGCTCGCGCACATTGCCGGGCCAGGGATGTTTCTCCAACTGTCGCATGGTCTCGAACGAGACGGTCATCGGCAGCTGCTGGCCCGTGCGCCGGCGTGCGTCGGCGAGGAAATGCTGGACCAGCAGCGGGATGTCTTCTGGCCGTCGACGCAGCGGCGGCAGAACGACGCGGATGACCGCAAGCCGGTAATAGAGGTCCTCGCGGAACAGCCCATCTGCGACAGCTTGCGGCAGGTTGCGGTTCGTCGCCGCGACGATTCTCACGTCGACCCGGCGGCGTTCGTTTGACCCGACTGGTTTGATCTCTTGCTTCTCCAGGGCGCGCAGCAGCTTTGGCTGCAGGTCGAGGGCCAGCTCGCCGATCTCGTCAAGAAAGAGCGTGCCACCGTCGGCTTCGACGAGGGCGCCGTTGCGGCTGGCGACCGCGCCGGTAAAGGCGCCACGCACGTGACCAAAGAGTTCGCTCTCGACCAGATTGGCCTGCACCGCCGAACAGTCGAAGATCACGAACGGTCGGGCGCTGCGCGGCGAATGTTGGTGAATCGCCTCGGCGACCAGCTCCTTGCCGGTGCCCGACTCACCCTCAACGAGCAGGGTGGCGTCGGTTCCTGCGGCCCGAGCGAGGAGGGCAAAGATCTCGCGCATCTCGCCGCTGTGACCGATCAGGCCGCCAAAGCGGGGTTCGCGGGCCAGGGCGACCTCGTGGGTCTCTTCGAGAAGCTCAAACGCGACCTCGGTCTGGCCCAAGCGCAGCACGGTGTCACCGGTCAGCACTGCTTCGATCACCCGGTTGCCGGCGAGCCACGTGCCGTTCTTCGAGCCGAGGTCACGCAGCCGGTAGCCCTGCCTCTCGCCTTCGATCTTCAGATGAGTCCGCGACACCGACGCGTCGTCGATGACGAGATCGTTGTCCGGAGCGGAGCCGACATAAACCAGACGGCGATCGAAGACCGAGGCGAGGCCGGCGGCCGAACCACTGCAGACGCGCAGGCGATACTTCGGCAGCAGATATCGCTCGGCGACCGCCGAGGTGAGCGTGCGCGTTGTCGGATCCAGACCAGTCACGGCTGCTCCGCGGCCCGAGATGTGGACGGCCAGCCCGCGCACCGTAACGACTTCTCGACTGGAATGGAACACGCGCCCCGACAGACGCGAGAGAGGCACCTGGTCACGGCGCCGACGCTGCCATTGGGTCGATCGCCTCGACGCGGGCGCCGGGTTCGCCACTGCTGGTGCCGACGCCGGAGCCGTCGCCGCCAAAGACGGGGCCAAGGAGAAACGCTGGTAGTGGCCGATCTTCGCCGGCGCGCACGGCGATCGGCCGCACCTCGTTGCGGCCGGTCTCTGGATCGTTGACTTCGATCCGATGGCTGCCGGCGCTGACCTGGATCCGGTAGCGATCGCTGCCCGGTTGGGCGCGTACGGGGCGCCCATCGACGCGCACCCGGCAGCGCGCAGGCACGACCCGGAACCGCAGCCAGGCATGACCGCCCCGGCGGGGGCCAGCGGCCGGTGCCGAGGCGCTCGACTCTGGGTGCCCTCCATCGCCACTGGCGACGACTGTCGGTTCGGTGGCGCCGCGGTCGGCGGAATCGGTGGCTTCAGCGGCAGGACTGGGGACGGTCGCTGGACTGTCGGTCACCCCCGCGTCGGTGTCTTCGGTCGCTGCCGAGCGCGGCTCGGACGTACGGGTCACTGCCTGGGCCGCGGCGGCGGCGACCTCACCGCCACCGTCCTCACCGGGCCGGTCCGATTCGACCGCGGCTGCCGAGAGGGGCGCGGGCAACGCGGCGCTGATCTGCGGTGAGGCGGCTATTCGGCTGCGAGCGCCCAGGGCCCAGCCGACAAGCACCGCCACACAGACGATGACCAGAGCGCCAAAAAGCCAGCGTTTGCGGCCAACGCGTGGCCACGGGATGGTCGCCTGCGTGGTGGGCGGGCTCGATACCGGCCGGCCCGGCGACTCTGCCGTGACCGGGGGCGCAGAGGGCCAACCCGCGACGCCCTCGATTCCGCTCGCTGGCGTGCCAAGAGGCGCGAGGCCGGGCAGGCTGACCGTGCCATCGACGACGGCGCCGCGGCGACCTGCCGAACCGGCGACCGGCCCGCCCGCCAAGCCAGCGCCCACGATCCCGGCGAGAGTGCGATCGAAGCTGCCGGCTTCGGCCTCAAGCGCCGCGAAGGCCGGCAGGAAAGCGCCGGCAAGATGGCCGATCGGCGAGGCGACGCCATGATCGGCGACGATCTGTTCAGCCCGCTCTGCTGCCGTGCCCGCGTCGGCAACGCGCAGGGAGGGATCGAGGACGAGAAGATCACCAATGAACTCGAGGGTCGCCGTGGAGACACCGAGCGCGTTCAGGCTTGCGAGCCGAGCTGGCAGGCCGGCGTATGCGCGCTCAAGACCCTCGACGTCGACAGCATCGAGTGCACGATCGCCGCTCAGGAGTTCCCAGGCAACCAGACCCAGGGAGAAGAGGTCGGCGCGACCGTCCACAGCCTCCTGCCGCACATGCTCGGGGCTGAGGTAGGGAAGCTTGCCACGGAGCGCACCAACGCCCAGGCGAGCGACGACCGCCGTGCGCGCGACGCCGAAGTCCACCAGCTTGAGGTGGCCGTCGCGGCGGACCATGATGTTCGAAGGCGTGACGTCATGGTGGACAATGCCGAGCGGACGCCGATCGGGCCCCAACCGGGTCGCCGCGTGTTCGAGGGCCCGCGCGGTCGCAGCGACCACGACCAGCGCCGCGGCCTCGTCGAGCGCCTGCCGGCCATCGCGTGGGACGAGAAGGCGACGAAGGGCCCGCAGGTCGAAGCCCTCGACGTACTCCATCGCCAGATACCAGGTTCCGTCGGCGTGGCCGAGGTCGAGGATCTGTGCAATGTTGGGGTGGTCGAGCGCCTCGAGCAGCCGGCCTTCGTTGATGAACTGATCGGTGAGGGCGAGGTCGGCGGCGAGGTCGGCCCGCAGCGTCTTGACGACGACCCGCTTGGCGAAGCCGGCTTCGCCGATCGCTTCAGCGAGGTACACCTCGCCCATGCCGCCGGTCGCGAGGTGGCGAGTCAGCCGGTAGCGGCCGAGCGAACGCTGCACGTCGGCACTCCTTGTGGGGCTGCGGGTGGCTGTCACGGGGCCGCCGGAGGGAGGGGCGCGCGCGGTCGGCGGACGACGGCGCCGCGGTCAGCGACCGGCCACGACCTGGACGCGAGCGAGCACCCAGTCGCGGACGATCTCAAGGATTGGGTTACGATGCTCCGGAGCCTCGTTGATCAGCTCATGATAGTGATCCGCGAATGTCCTCAGCTCGCAATCAGCTGAGCCGACACGGCCGAAAAAATCGATGCTGGTGGCCGCATCAATGAGCGGGTCGCCCGTACCGACGAGCGCGAGCATTGGAGCTGCGACCAGCGACGGCGCGCGAGCGAGAAGGTCGTCCTGCGCGGCGGTGAACTCAGTGTACCACCGCGCGGTTGCCTTGGACTGAACCAGAGGATCGGTAGCGTATCTACGCACCTCGGCCGGATCGCGGCTGATCGAATCAGGCGGCAGGCCGGACGGTATCGACAGGGTCGGCACCAGATTCGAAGAGAACCGGCCGAGCACCTGCTTCCACGCGGGCACCTCAGCCCGCACCCGCAGCGCTGGACTGCTGATCACCGAGGCGTCGACGATCTCGGGCGATTCGGTCAGGACACGGCAGGCGATCAGGCCGCCCTGCGAGTGACCAAAGAGCACCAACGGCAGGTCCCAGCGTTGGCGGCACAAACCAATCAGGTCGCGCAGATCATTGTCGTAGATCGCGTAGCGATCGACGTGCACACGACGGCCGCCGCTCTCGCCGTGGCCGCGCATGTCCCAGCCGATCACGGTAATGCCAGCGGGGACGAGCGCTTCGACCAGGTACTGGTAGCGGCGAGCGTGCTCGCCATAGCCGTGTGCTACGAGGACCACTGCGCGCGGATCGCTGGCCTCCCAGACGTAGTAGGTCAGACGGACGCCGTCGCGAGCTGAGAGGTGGCCGCGTTCGGAGGGTTCGGGGAGGTAGGTCGTGGCGCCCGGCGGGGCAACGGATGCACTTGCGGACATCATTGGGGGCTCCTCGCCGTGTGAAGCTTGTGGCTCCGAGGCGCCCCGAGACTACGAGCGCGAGGGGATGGCGGCAAGGGCCCGACCATGGGCAGGTGGCGGTAACTCGCTGGATGCGCGGTCGCGTTGCAACGGCGCGCGCGCTTCTGCCATGATCCGCTCGCCGGTGGCCCGCCGACATGCGTCGGGGTTGCGACGTCCTGAAGACGTAGATCTCGCGCGCCCAGCGCCAGGCCCTGCGTGGGCCTGGCGGGACCTGGCGAGACCTGCGTGGACCTGGGTGGACCTGGGTGGACCTGGGTGGACCTGGGTGGACCTGGCGGGATCTGCGCCATGGACCATGGAGAGACGATGAACGACCTGAACAACGCACAGAAGCGGCGGTTGACCCGCTTCGCCGCCATCGGATGCGCGCTGCTTGTCGGCGCGCCGGCGTGCTCGGGCATCGCCGATTTTGGCGACGAGACCTTCGAGCTGGGCACCTGCAACCTGGTCACGAACAGCCCCTGTACGACGACCGAAATGTGCGTCGACGTCACGGCGCCGCACTGCGCTCAAGCCGGCAAGGGCGCAGTTGGGAGCCCCTGTACCGAGGACAGCGACTGCGTTGTCAGTGCGGTCTGCGCGGGCAGCGGCGAGCGCTCGTGCCGGCAACGTTGCGATGTGACCGCCGACAACTGTCTGGGCGGCGATGTCTGCGTGACCGGTCTCGCCCCGGGCGTGTCAACTCCGTACCACTTCGGCTATTGCAGCCCGTGCAACCCCGTAACCAGCGAGCCGTGCCCGCCGCCGCAGACCTGCTACATGACGCCATCGCCATTCTGCGGCGCGTTTGGCACAAGCGAGGTCGGTGAGACCTGTACCAAAGCATCCGACTGTGTCCGCGACGCGGCGTGCATCCAGATAAGCGGCGCCCAGAGTTGCCTGCGCAAGTGCGATGCTTCGCTGGGCCATCCGCAGGGGCAATGCGCCGCCAGTGAGACCTGCTACGCCCTCAAGGGCAGCGACGCCGTGCCGTACCCGAATCACGGCGGAGTTTGCCGGCCCAAGTAGACCGGCAGAGCAGACAGGCAGAGCAGACAGGCAGAGCAGACAGGCAGAGCAGACAGGCAGAGCAGACAGGC
>CALGHC010000017.1 GCA_937915965.1 uncultured Myxococcales bacterium | reverse complement strand
CCGCCGCGGTGTCGGCCTCGTCCAGGGCAGGCGTGGCGGCCGCCTCCTGCGGGGTCGCCGCGGTGTCGTCCGGTTTGGCGGTCTCGGCACCTGCCGGCGCCGTCTCAGATGACGCGGCCGCGCCACCGCTCACCGCGACAAAGGCGCCGGCACCCACCACCCCCAAGACCAAGAGGGGAGCGGCGATCACCCACGGACTCCTCTTGCGCGGAGACGCAGGCGCTGGTTCAGGTTCGCCGAGGGCGTCGGCACCTGGAGGCGGCGGGATCGCGCCATCGCTATCGGTCATCCATGCAGCGGGCAGGCTGCCGGCGTCGTCGCTCGTGGTGATCGCGACTCCCGGCTGGCGCATCGCGTCTGCCTGCAGGGCCTCGCGCGGTACATTGTATGCCTCGGTTCGGTCTTCAGCGGAGGCTTCATCGCCCGCCGACGCGTTGACGACCTCGACGGCGCCGCTGATCGGGTCCGAGGGCCGCGCTTGGCTGTAGTGCCCACGACTCTCACGTGCTGTGTCGAGGGCGTGACGCATCTCCTGGGCACTTTGCCAGCGATCAGCTGCCTCTTTGGCGAGCGACTTCTCGATCACGTGAATCATCGCCGGACTCACCGGCGTCTTGGCGAGCTGCGCCAGCGGTGGCGGCGCCTCGGTCACGTGGCTCAGTAGCACCGCGAGCGGGTTGTCGCCCTCGAAAGGACAGCGACCGGTCAAGCACTGGTAGAGGACCACACCCAGCGAATACAGGTCGCTGCGGGCATCGATGGGTCGATTCTGCGCCTGCTCGGGGCTCATGTAGCCGGGGGTACCGAACGCTTTGCCCGTACCGGTGAGGTTGGTTCCAAGGCGCTTGGCGATCCCGAAGTCGAGCACCTTGACCACCGGGTCGTCCCCGGGCACCTGATTGAGGAAGATATTGTGCGGTTTCAGATCGCGGTGCACCAGGCCAGCCATGTGGGCCTCTGCGAGGCTGCGTAGCGACTGCGTGCCGATGTTGATCGTCTCCTCCTGGGGCAGCGCGTTGCGCTCCTTGAGGATCTCGTTGAGCGGCTGGCCGGTGAGCAGCTCCATGGCGATGTAGAGCGCGCCGCCCTCGGTCTGACCGAAGTCAAAGACGCGGATCGTATTGGGATGCTTCAGCGCAGCCGTGATCTGCGCCTCTGCGAAGAAGCGCTGGATCGCGTCGGAATCGTCGTCGTCGAGCGAGACGGCGAGCACCTTGATCGCCATAGCCTGATCTGTCGCGAGGTGCTTGGCGCGGTACACGGCGCCAAAACCACCCTGCCCGATCATCTTGCCGATCCGGTAGCGCCCGTTGACCTCGGTGTTCTCGGTCAGGCGCGAATCGGGATTCTGGGCGAGCACAAGGGTCGCCGTTCCGTCGTCCGGGCAGCGCGCCTCTTCGGTCTTGATTCCGCATTTGGGGCAGAGACGCATGACCTTCTTATCCAGCCGAGCCGTTGCTTTCCGTCGAGTCGCCTGGGGCTTCTTCGGGCTCGGGCCGGTACCCTGCCACAACATCGGCCACTTCGGCCAGATCTGGAGGCAGATCCCCGAAACATACCGAACCGTCCGCCAGTATTCGGATGTCGACCGTCAGGGGCGGTGGTCGGTCTTCCGGTACTCGAGCGGCCACGCTCGCCCCCTCGCTCGACGATTGTGGCGCGCACGACGACAGCCCGCCTGCAGCTACGCCTGCCGCACGCCTGCAGCACGCGTGCGGCCCGCCTACAGCCCCTTGACCGAGGCCGGCTCGTAATCCTCGAACTCTTCCACCGGCAGCTGACCAGCGAAGTATGCCGCATCGTAATCGTAGATGTCGCCTGAGAATAGGATCGTGCCGTCCTCTTCGACCCGGGTCGTGACGTAGTCGATGTGTACCTCGATCGGCTTCTTGAGCATCACGACCTTCTCCTCGCGCTCGTCCATGATGTCTTTGATCTTCTTCTTCCGCCAACCGCGATCGCGACCGAGGATGAAATACGCCATCTTGGCGGCCTCGTGCATTCGGATGCAGCCGTGGCTGTAGGCGCGTCGAGCCCGCTTGAACAGACCCCTCGACGGCGTGTCATGCATATAGATGGCGTGGCGGTTGGGGAATTGGAACTTCACAACTCCAAGCAGGTTTTCATCCCCCGACCGTTGATAGACGGTCTCCGTCCCGTCGGCGTTCATCTCCGATACGTAACCGTGCTTGACGTAGTAGTCTGGCTCCCGTGCCAAGGCGGCGCCGAGCTCGATGTCGATGACACGCGGCGTCGGATACCAGCGTGGTGCGAGCGTGACCTTCGTCATGGTCGCGGAGAACATCTTGGTGCGGTTGATCTTGCCCTTGATGTGCAGAGCGAAGTCGATGTCATCGGCGTCCTTGCCGACGATCACGCGGTGTCGACGCAGTTCCTTGCCCCCGTCGTAGAAGAAGACCTCCTGAGATGCGATGTTGACGTGGAAGAAGACGTCCTCGGGGTCGCGTGCTTCGGCCTCGCGGTAGCGCTGCAGGCCCAGCTTGATCTGAGCGAGACGACGGGCCGCCGACACGTCGATCTCGGCGACGGTGTTGCGGCTCACGACCCCGTCTGGGTCGAGCTGATGGCGCGACTGAAACGTGACGACGGCGGCCGCCAGGGCGTCGTCGAAGCGGTCGGAATCGTCGCCGACCTCGTATCCTTCCGCGCGCAGTCGTGCGCGCAGGGCCCCCACAAACACGCCATGAGCGCCCTTCTCGATCTTCTTGCCCGGCAGCGCCGGCAGCTTCTCCCAGCCGCCCGCGTCCACGAGCGCCTTGTAGACCGGCACTGCCTTGAGCAGACGCTGGTACTGGGGGTGTTTGGGCCAGATGTCTCGCATCACCTCGGCGGTCCGACCGCGCGCATCGGTCAACCTCGCGATGATCGCGTCCGCCTTGGTCGTCGCGAGCCGCCGCACGACACCCGGCGTCATGTAGTCCTGGGGATGGGCGACGCGGGCGTGCTCGAAGTCGATAACATAGCGGATCACCGCGCGGGCGATCTCGACGTCGGCATGCCACAAGGCGACACGGGTCTTGGACGCGGCGCCGAGGACGGCGTCCAGCCCGCGATCGAGGAGCCAGCGCTGGTCGCCGTCGAGGTCATCGCCGCCGGCACGGACGAGGGCCAGTTGGCCACCGCCCTGCCCGCGCACGAGGGCCGCTGCAGCGCTGCCAACGCGGGCCACCGCGACGTCCTTGCCGAGCCCGAGCAGCAGCTCGCGCTCGGCCGCAAACGAATCGCGCACCGCGGCGGTCGCCTGATCGAGTTCGGCAAAACGGTATCCGCGCGTGTCAACGCCGTGGTCATCTAGTATCGCTAGCAGATCGACCACCCCCTTCCCGTCGCGGCTGAGATTGCCATCCCAGGCGTAGAAGCGCAGGCGACCTTGCGGATAGAGGGCCTCGAGGACCGCTCGATCCGCCTTGGCGGCGGCGATCGCGTCCACCCGGGCTTTGTCAGCAGCGACGGCGGCCGGAACGGCCGCGGCTACGGCCTTCTCGGCGATTGCGGCGAAGGCGGGGCCCTCGTGGCGGGGTGCCTCGGGCGCCAGGGGTGCTGTTGGAGCAGAGATCTGCGGCTTGCCGGATTCCGGGGCCCGCTCTGGCTCGACCGTGTCGGCTTCGCAACCTGCGATCAGGGATGCGGCGATCAGGCACGCGGCCAGGCTGGTGCCGGTGTGGAGCCGCAGCCGGAGCGAGGGAGCCAGGGCAGAGGGGCGATCGGAGACGACGTTCATGGTCGATTCTTCCTTCTGATGCGACGAGGAGGATGCGACGAAGAGGATGCGACGTGGCAGCGCCCCACCTTCGCACGACGATATCGGCCTTGTGGCTGCCGTCAAAGAATCGCCCACCGTGACGACACGCGCGGCGACGGGTCCGTGGACCCCGCCTGTTTCGGGGCGTTGGGGCCCCACGCATGTGCCACAGCCGACCGGCCCGGATCCACAACCATTGGTCATCCCGAGGTATTCCGTCATCAGATCGAGGCAGGTGTGCCGGCACGGCCGCCGGCACAGCCTTTGCAAACCTCCGCAGCCAAGCGGGAGCAGCCCGAGTCGACCAGACCGGCCACAGCAATCAGACAAGAGGTGAACCATGAGCGTGAACCGACCCTATCCCTACCAGACAGGACCGCGGGCGTATCAGGACAGCGGCGTGAGCCACATCAATGAGGCCGAGCTGAACTCTGCGCTGCGCTTTGCCGAAGTGATCGCCCACAGCCACCGTGGCGGCGCGGTGGCCACCGATGACCTGTTGGGAGAAGCACGACTCGCCATCGTTGAATGCGCGGCCCGCTTTGAAGACGACGGTGGAGCGCAATTCTCTACGTACGCTTGGGTGCGAATGCGGGGTAGCGCGCTGGACGCGATTCGAGACGAGGACCGCCATCGCCGGGCGCGGGTGGCAGCCGCCGAGTCCGCTGGGAAGCCCTGCTCCCCTTCGGGACGACTGGTCGCGCGGGCCTCGCTCAAGCGCCTGATGGACGCAGATGACGGCCTCTCATCCGAAGACTTTCGTTTGATCGAGGGCGCCTACTGGCAGGACTGCAGCAAGTTCGAACTGGCCGACTCGCTCGGTATGAGCGCGCGCACCGTGCATCGACGATTGGCGCTGGTGGTCAAGCGCCTCAAGCGCCAAGCCCGGCGGGCACGTGACGTCGCGGCGCTCAGCCGAGCCCGCGAAGACGCGACCCGAGCGAGCATGGCCGTGACCCCGGCGCCACAAGCCCGGTAGCAAGTCAAAGCGCGCGCACGCGCGGATTCGTTGGACATGGGTGGGGTCAACGCAGCAAAGCGGAGACGCCAGGCACGCCTGGCGCGAATTCGCCGCTGGATCGTTGGCGGGCAAGTGGATCGTTGGCGGGCAAGCCGGGCCAAGGTCATGATCAACGTCGACCCAGACCCTGCGCGGTCTCTGCGCACCAGTCTCAGCGCAGAGACGGACACTGGCACAGATAGATCGCGACACCGCGTGCAGTCAGAGCACACCAGCGCCGGTCAGGCGAACGCGGCTACACCGAACGACGCTGCGCGACTACCAGGAGCCGTGCGAACCGTGCGAGCCGTGCGAACCGTGCGAGCCGTGCGAGCCGTGCGAGCCGTGTGAGCCGTGCGAACCGTGCGAGCCGTGCGAACCGTGCGAACCGTGCGAACCGTGCGAGCCATGCGAGCCGTGGCTGCAGTGCTCCGCGGTGAGCGCGGAATCGCCCAGATCCAAGGTCGATTCACCTTCAGACAGCATCAGAAAGGTCGAGACTCGCTCGTCCTGTTTTTCACTGATGGCGGCTTCCTCGGGGGAGAGAAAATCCGCCACCTTTTTCTTCAGCTTCGGGAGCGTCTTCTTGTTGCTCATGGTTTCCCCATGCTCGTGCTTGACACGCCGCTCTGGGGTCCCTCAGTGCGCGGCCGGTTGCCGACCCGCAATTGGGACCCGTTCGTCACCCTTGAATCCACCCGCCGTGTACGTTGCCAGCGCGGGCGGTTTGGCCTCCGACCTGTTCGCCGGAGCCGGAGCTGTGACGGAGTGCCCTCCGCATTGGGGGGAAGATGGCATGCGGAAAAGCGATTCCCCTCCTCATTCGTAACAACCAGTGGCCCCGATGTCAACAACGACGCGCATTCAGGCTGCGCTTGACCTGCCCCACGGGCGCCGTTACATCGCCCTGTCGCGCTGTTGCGGGGCGTACGCGCTTTCGCCACGATGGCAAGGGAGAGGCGGCATGGCCGATCGTGAAGCACAGGATGAGGCATCTCGGCGGCAGATCGCCGCCCAACTTGAGGCGATCGTCTCATGTGGCGGCGACGCAGCGCTAGTCGGTCCGGCGGCGCTCGCCCTACACGCCGAGCTGCAACCATCGACGACGATGCTCCCCGAGGTGATCGTTCGCACCAGCGCGGCCGACGTTCGGCGGGCCATCGAGGCGCGGCTGGCCGAGCTCGAGCCGGTCGAGATCCGATGGCTCGACGACGAAGCCAAGCAGCCTGCGCTCGTGGCGGACACGCGCCTGGTCGCGCGCTTGCAGCGTCAACCGGTTCGAGCGTGGGGGCTGGCGGTCACGGCCGACGGCGCCGTGCACGATCCGATCGGCGCGCTGCCCGGCATCGCCAGGGGCGAGCTTGAGCTGAGCCGCGGACCGCGAGGCATGCTGCGCGGCCGCAATGACGGTGCCTTGCGTCTGGCGGTGTGGGCAGCAGCGACCGGGCTGACTCCGAGCACCGAGGCGACCCGGCTTGCCGAACGCGAGGCGTCGCGGGTGCTGGGTCTCGATCGTGCGCAGTGGTGCACGCTCTTCGGGGAGGTGTTGGTCGGCCACCGCCCGAGCGCTGGCCTGCGGTTCCTGCATCAGGCCCGAACACTGCAGATCATGCTGCCGGAGGTCGTCTCGATGGTCGACTTCCACAACAGCTGCCCGGTGCATCACAAGGACATCTGGGACCATACGCTCCAGGTCGTGGACAAGTGCCCGCCGTCTTTGGTCGTTCGCTGGTCGGCCCTGATGCATGACGTCGGCAAGGTCTGGACCCGGTCGATCGGCGCGGGCGGCAAGGTCCACTTCTTCCGCCACGAGGAGATGAGCGCCTCGCTCATGGAGGGCGCCGCGGCCCGATTCCATCTCGGAGCGGAAACGCGCGATCGGGTGCTCTACGTGATCGCCAACCATGCCCGCGTCAACGTCTATGGCACGGAATGGACCGACGGCGCGGTGCGGCGCCTCATCCGCGATCTCGGCGATCACCTCGAAGATGTCGTCACCTTCTCGCAATGCGACTTCACGACGCGACGGGCGTGGCGGATCGCCGAAGTGCGGCGGCTCGCGACAGAGCTCGACGAGAGAATTGCCCACATTCAGGCCGAGGATGCGCGCCCCAAGGTCCTGCCCAAGGGGCTGGGCAACCTGATCATGGCGGCGACCGGGCTACCAGGCGGACCGTGGCTGGGGCGGATCCAGCGGTGGCTGGAGGACGAGGCGGAGGCCGGTCGAATCGATGCGGGTCTCGAGGCAGACGCGTGCCTCGACCACGTGCGCAGCCATGCGCCCGAACTTCTGCCGTCCGATGAGAGCCCCGCGGCCAGCAGCGTGAGCGGCTGACTTGAAGAGCTGGCGTGAGCGGCTGCCGCGAGCGGCTGACTTGCGAGGGCGATACGAGCGAGCAACGCGAGCTCGGCAGGTGAGCGGTTAGCGCGGGCGAATCGCGGTGCTGGCCTCGATTCGGACGAGACGGCGGTGCGAGCGCGCCGGCGCGCGGTGCTGGGGGCGCGGATCGCCGAGCTATGGTGCCGTGGACGCAGCGAGGTGGAGCGCCACGGCCAGATCGCGCAGACCTACGCGCTGTGGCAGGGCGCGGCGACTGAGCTGCGCCGGTAGCAGCGCCTCGCCCAGCTGGGCCAGGGCCTGGGTCGCCAGCTCGGCGAGGCGCTGCTCCCCGGGGCCGAGGTCGAAGAGAGCGCTGTCGGGCAAGTCACCCAGGGACACGGCAGCGAGATGCTCGGGACAGGTGTCACGCTGCTCGGTCTCGGCGCCATCGTCTGACTCGTGCCACCAACGCAGAACAGCGCCCTGGGAACGGCATACGTAGGGCCGCGCCGGGTAGACGCGGCACCGACCGTCTGGGTCGAGGAAGGCACAACGACCCGCCGGAGCGGGCTTGAGGGCCAAGGTGCGACCGTCTGCGCGAGCGGCGTTGACCCAAGCCTGGATGCGATCAGCCTCGACCTCCCAGACGGTCAGTTCGTCGACGCAGCAAGCGAAGCAGCCGGGTCCACATCCGATGGGGGAGCCGATCGCCGCGGTGGTCGCGAGGAAACGTCGGTCGGTAGTTGTGTGCAACGTCTTCAGGGCACGGGAGATCGCGCCGCTCGTATCGTGCGGGTCGCTCATTGGGGCTTGCCGTTGGGCGCTGCGGCGATGGTCTCGCCGGCTGCGAGCCAGCCGCCAGCGGCGAGCAGGGTTCGGGCGGTGCGCAAGCCGTCGACGGCGCTTGAGACGATCCCGCCTGCATAACCGGCCCCCTCGGCGCAGGGGAAGAGGCCTGCGTGGCTCACGCTTTGCCGATCGGCGCCGCGCAGGATCCGCACGGGACTCGATGTGGTCGTTTCGACGCCGATGACCACTGCCTCGCCGCTCAGGTAGCCGCGCAGCTGGCGGCGGTCGATCTGTCGCGCGCCCTGTCGCAGCGCGGCGACCACCCGCGCGGGCAAAAGCGCTGAGATATCAAAGGCCTCGACCCCCGGCCGATAGGATGTGCGCGTCGCCAGCGGCGCGGCGCCGAGGCCTTCGACGAAGGCGACGAGCGGCTGCGCGGGGGCTCGGTACCCCCCGCCGCCCGCCGCAAACGCCGCGCGCTCGAGCTGGCCCTGCAGGGCAAGGCCGAGCAGGGCACCGCCGGCGACATGGACGCCGAACTCGGGGTCGTCGTCGAGGTCGCCGGGCTCGTGAAGGTACATCTCGTCGCAGGGCACCTGGGTAACGAGGGCAGCGTTGCCAAAGCGACCACCGCGACCGGCATTGCTCATGCCGTTGACGTTGAGGTGGTCGAGGCGAGTCGGCGAAGGCAAGACGAAGCCCCCGGGGCACATGCAGAAGCTGTAGACGCCTCGCACGCCGTCAGCGGAGGCGACCTGTTGGGCGACGAAGTACTCGGCGGCACCAACGTGCGGGTGACCGGCGAGATCGCCCAGCTGCGCACGGTCGATAAGCGCCTGGGGGTGCTCGACCCGGGTCCCGACAGCGAAGTCTTTGGCGGCCATGGCGACGCCGTGACGGGCGAGCACGGCATAGGTGTCGCGAGCCGAGTGGCCGGTGGCGAGCAACACCGGCCCACCGATCAGCTCGCGCCCATCGGCAAGCCGGACGCCGACGACCCGCGGGCCTCCGCTTGCGTCATCCACGACGAGATCATCGACCCGGGCGTCGAAGCAGAGATCGTGGCCGGCCTCGCGCAGGGCGAGGCGCAGACGCGGCATCATCGGGATGAGTCGGTTGGTGCCGACGTGGGGGTGCGCCTCGACGAGCACGGAGCGGTCGATGCCAAGCGCGACGAGGCGCTCATACACCTCGCGCACGAGGGGATCCTTGCTTCGTGTGTAGAGCTTACCATCGGAATAGGTACCGGCGCCGCCCTCGCCATAGCAAAGGTTGGACTCGGGTTGCAGCGCGCCATGCACGCGCAGATCGCGCACGTCGAGGTTGCGGCGCTCTACCTCAGGACCACGCTCCAGCAGGGTGCACGCCACACCAACGTCGGCGAAGGCGAGCGCGGCGAACAGACCGGCCGGGCCCATTCCGACGATGATCGGGCGCAGATCACCAGCGGGCCGCGCGAGCCGACGCGGCCGCAGCAGCGTGGGCAGATCGACACCAGGGGGGAACTCGTCGTCGAGATAGACGTCGCAGCGCACGACCCAGCTGGCAGGGCGGTGGTTGCGGCGGCGCGCGTCGAGAGATCTTCGGCGGACGCGAACGCCAGCGACCGCGGTGACCGCCACGCCGCAGGCGAAGGCCGCGGCGGCGACGAGTTGGCTGTCGTCCTCGCCAGGGGGCGGCAGATCGCCAACAGGTAGGTGTAGTTCGACAGTCTTCAATGCCCAAGGACTCCAATCGACGGCGCGGCGAGCGAGGCGGGCGCGGCCAGCCACACGGCAGGCGAGGGACCGTCGGTCGGCCGATCATACGCGGTTGGGGATGCTTGCTGGGGCGCACCCAACGGTTCCGCGCCCGCGGCGTCGGCGGCGAGAATGCCGGGTTGGCACAACGCTTGCCACCCCAGCAGAACCGGTGGCCCGTCCAACCGGCCCAACACCGTCTCTTCGATGTCGATCAGCCAGTCGCCGGTTGCACGCAGCGCCCGGCAGATCGCGCTGCGTCGGCGCCACGATACGCGCGTTGGCGAGGGCAGGCCGGCGAGGACGAGCGCGACGGCCGCGGGACGCGCGTCGGCTGGCGCGGCGACTGCGAGCAGGGGTTCTTCGTCGGCCAGGCCACGGGCAAGCAGGAAGTGGTACAGAGCGGTGCGACTCGGTCCATCGAGCGGCCGACGCAGCAAGCGCGAGCGGAGGAAGAGAGACCCGCCGGCGGTGAGGCGTTCATCGAGGTCGGCGAGCAGCAGCCGCGGCCAGCGGCCGCTGAATCGCGCTCGCGAGGCCCGGCTGGCTAGAGGTGCGCGCCAGATCGACATCGGCTGGTCGTATGCTTGGCAGAGGCGCGCGAGGCGCGCCGAGCTGGCGACCTGGGTCAAGAGCAGCTCGTCGAGGCTGAGGGGCAACGACCGCTGCCGGTGGCTGGCGAGTTCGGCGACGACTGCAGGGGACGAGAAGGCAAGCGCAACGGCTGACTCGTCGACCACCAACTTCGTCCTCGACGCGACCACAGCGACCTCGCCCGCACCGAGACGGAAGATCGAGACGAACGGCAGGGCGTGGTGCGCGGTGCAAAGGACGTCGGTGAGGAGGTCCTCGTCCAGCTCGCTCAGGTCAACCCGCTGGACCAGCACACCTTCGGCGGCGAGCAGGCGGGCGATCCCCAGGTAGCGCTCCAGGGTCGGGGCATCCGAACGACCATCGACTGTCAGCGGACGCGGCTGCCAGACGATGATGTCGAACGCGGAGGGCGGCGACGTAGCGAGCACGGCCGCCGTGTCAGCCACGACCGCCTGGGGCCCGCCACCGGCGGGTGGAGGAGCCGCCGCCGAGCCAGCGCTCAAGAATGCACGGGCCAGGAGGCTGGAGCGGTCGGCGACGGTGACGCGCGCTTCGGCGTGGGCTGCAGCCGCACGGGCTGTGCGCCCCGATGCGGCTCCGAGGACCAGCACGCGACGCGCGGCCGGCTGAAAGAGGAATCCGAGATGACCCAGGGCGACCTCCGAGACCGCAGTTCGTCGGTCGGCGATGATTGCGCCGTCGAGCCGGACGGCGCCGCCCCGTGGGCCACCGACCAGCGTGACGCTACCATCCAGACCTTCGGTCCTCGACCATTCGCCTTCGCGGCTCGTGGCGAATGCGGCGAACGGCGGCGCGGCGGCCGCGCCGGCCGAACGGGCAAGACCTTGATAAAGAATGGCCGGGTCGAGCGGCGCGAACAGCGACCAGACGATCGGAAGCAACGCGACGGCAGCGACCGCGGCGACCCGAAAGAGCCGGGGGCGCGGTGGTAGGATCATCGCTGCGATGAGAAACAACCCTGCCGCGACCAACAGAAGCGCGAGCGGGCCGACCGCCGCAAAGAGCCCACTGGCGAGGATCAGCGGTGCAGCGGCAGAGCCTGCGGCCCAGACGGCGACACGGCGACCGGGATCGAGCGGCCCGCACCGCGTCGCCTGGCCATCGAATAGCTGGGCAAGCAGCGTGCCCGGCGCGACACCGGCGGCAAACAGCGGCGCACCGATGCAGGTGCTGGCCAGGGCAACCCACGGTAGCCAAGCCGTTGGGCTCGCCGAGAACAGGCCGCTGATGGCGGCGAGGACGAACGGCAGGCGCGACAGACCGACGGCGACCAGCACGATGACGAGAGCAGCCGCGAGCGCGGCCCAGGCCAACGCCCAGCCGACCGGCCGAGGCTCCGATTCGGCACCGAGGCGCGGGCGACCGGAGCGGACGGCGCCTAGCGCCAACCCTGCAAGGAGAGCGAAGGCTGCGAGATGACCCGAGGCGGGGACGGCACCAAGCTGGAGGGCGGCGACGCGGGTTCCGGCGAGGGCGATGCACATCACGGCGGCACCGACGAGAAGTAGCACGGTGCCGAGCCGACGGGCGGAGAGGAACGACAAGGCTGCGTCGGCGGCCGGCTCGTGAACCTGTGGCGGCACAACAACGCGGCGTGCGTGAACGCGCAATCTGAACGCGGCGATCAGGCCAATTGCACCGGCAAGGGCGAGAGTCGCGACGACGCCTGCGGCCTCAAGCAGGGTGGACGCCACAGCGACACCAAGGGCGGCGGCGCCGGCAAGCGCGCCGAGCCGATGGCCAAGCGGCGCCGCACGTGACGGCGAAGCGAACGGGCGGGATGGCGGGCGGGATGACGGGCGGGATGACGGGCGGGATGACGGGCGGGATGACGAGCCGACCTGGCCGACGAGCAGGCCGGATGTCCAGGCGAACGGACCGAGCAGGCCCGCGCTGAGAAGCAAGTGACCGAGGTGGAAGGCGAGCGAGCCGGCGCCAGGCCCAGAGGTGGAGGCCTGCCAGCGGGCGACGGCCGGTGCGGTCAAGGTGGTCAGGCAGACGGCCCACAGGCTGGTCAGGCTGACGGCGGCGGCGAGAAGCAGAAGGGGTCGGCCTCGCGCGCCGACGCCGGGCTCCGCCGCGCGTCGAGCCCATCGAGCCGCGCGCGCCGCACCGCCCGCGAGTCCTCCGAGCCAGACCAGCAAGACGATCACTCGGACGGCAGCCGAGTCACCGAAGGCGACGACCACGAGCCTGTCACTGGCGATTCCGCCGACGACGATGGCGAGTGTGCTGGCGGCGAGGGCGGGGGGATTCGGATCGGGCATCGGGGTCGCGCGGCTTGCTGGTTTGCAGCGAGCGACACCCTACCGCGGCCGGCGAATGGCGACAACGTGGACAAACATGGATCCCAGCGCGACGATAGCTCGCGGACAACCAGGCAGCGAGAGGGCGAGTTCATGACCAGTGTACAGTGGCGTGCGAGACGACTCTGGACGTCAGAATCGTGGCGAATGGCGGCAGTCGCGGTGTGGTTCGCCGGGGCCCTGACGCCAGCAATTCTCCAGGCGGCGGGAACGGACGACGACGGCGACGGCCTGGACGATGACTGGGAGTTGGTCCATTTCGGGTCACTGCAGGAAGGACCGAGCGGCGACTTCGACGGCGATGGACTCAATCACAGCGAAGAACAAGCTGCGGGCAGCAACCCGACCCTCGTCGACACCGACGGCGACGGCCTGACCGACTTCGAAGAGGTCAAACCGGCCGCCGGGGTGCCGGCCACCAATCCGGCGAAGCTCGACACGGACGGGGACTTCCTTAGCGACTTCAACGAGTTGACGCTCCACAAGACGAGCCCGACCAAGGTCGACACGGACGACGACGGGCTGCCCGACAACGTCGAGCTTCTCAAGACCAAGACCGACCCCCTCAAACTCGACACCGACGGTGGTTTCTCCAATGACGGCGCAGAAGTGCTCGTCGACGGCACGGATCCGCTCAAGCCAGACGACGACCAACTCGATACCGACGGCGACGGCCTGAGCGACTGGCAAGAGAAGAACCTGCACAACACCGATCCGTTCAAGAAGGACTCCGACGAGGACGGCCTTGAGGATGGCGACGAGCTCGATCCGCACGGCACGGACCCCAACGATCCGGACACCGACGGCGACAGTCTCAAGGACGGCTTCGAGGTGCTGCTGTACACGACCGACCCACATCTCGCCGACACCGACGGCGACGGACTCGATGACGGCGACGAGGTGCTGAAGTGGCAGACGGCGCCGCACCTGCCCGACACCGATTGGGATGGCCTCAGCGACGGCGACGAGGTCAACACCTGGAAGTGCGACCCGAAGAAGGCCGACACGGATGACGGTGGCGTCGTCGACGCTGCCGAGGTCTTTGACGGCAACGACTGCGCAAATCCGGCTGACGATAGTGGCAAAGATCCGGATGGTGACGGGCTGAGCAGCAACTATGAGCAGAAGGTGACGAAGACCAAGCCGGGCGACAAGGACACCGACGGCGACGGCCTCAACGACGGCGAGGAGGCCCTGCCCCTCGCCGATCATATGAAGACGGATGGTCTCGACGCGGACAGCGACGACGATGGCCTGCTCGATGGCAACGAGGGCGGCATCTCGGTCAAGGGCGACCCGAAGGTGGTGCAAGGCGGCAGCTCGCCCTTGGTCTTTGACACGGACAAGGACGGTCTCGGCGATGGCCAGGAGAAAGGGCTGACCAAACCGCAAGTCTCAGCGAAGGATCCGGGCGGGACCAAGGCCGGCAAATTCGAGCCAGACGCCGATCCGGCCTCTACCACCGACCCCGAGCTGGCTGACACCGACAAGGACGGCCTGCAGGACGGCCTGGAGGACGGCAACCACAACGGCAAGGTCGACGGAAAGGGCGGCGGCAGCCCCGGCGAGACCGATCCGGTCAAGTTCGACACCGACGGCGACGGCATCGATGACGGCTGGGAGACCAAGTACAGCGTCGCCGCGGGCGAAGGCTCGCCCCTCGATCCGCTCGACGGCACCGACGGCAACAAGGACAACGACGGCGACGGGCTAACCAATCTCGCCGAGTACACGGTGAAGAAGCTCGGCGACGACGGCAAGATCGTCGCCAACCAGACCAACCCCAGGGCCAAGGACAGCGACCTCGACGGCCTGTACGACAAGGTCGAGGTCGAGGCCCAATACGGCGGCACCAACCCGCTCTTCCAAGGCACCGACCCCAACGACCCGGACAGCGACGACGACGGGCTGCTTGATGGCATCGAAGACTCCGACTTCAGCGGTAGTTTCGACGCGGACGAGACCAACCCCAAGAAGAAGGACACCGACGGTGACAACCTGCCCGACGGCGCCGAGGACAAGGACAAGGACGGCAAGGTCGGTGTCGCGGAGACGGACCCGAAGCTCGCCGATACCGACGGCGACGGGCTCAACGATGGGCTCGAGGTGCACTTTTACGGATCGAACCCGCTCAGCGGCGACACCGACGGCGACGGGCTCGACGACGGCCTCGAGGTCGGCAAGGTGGGCGACGCCGATCCCAAGTCCACGACCAACCCCAGCAAGGCCGATAGCGACGGAGACGGGCTGGATGACGGCGAGGAGGACGCCAACCACGACGGCGCCCTGGACGACGACGAGACCGACCCGACGCGCGGCGACAGCGACGGCGATGGGCTGGGGGACGGCCTTGAGATCGGCGAAGTCGGCGACAGCGATCCGACCTCCACCACCGACCCGCGCGCCAAGGACAGCGACGGAGACGGACTCTTCGACGGCTTCGAGGACAAGAACAAGGACGGCAAGGTCGACGAGGGTGAAACCGACCCTGGGAACAAGGACAGCGACGGCGGCGGCACCAACGACGGCGACGAGGTCAAGTTCGACAACACCGACCCCCTCGATGGCAGCGATGACCTCGACGGTGACCCGGACGGTGACCTGCTGACAACCGGCGTCGAAGCCGAGCTTGGCACGCAGCCGCAGCAGGCGGACAGCGACGGCGATGGCCTGAGTGACTTCGAAGAGAGTGACGGCGGCGAGCCGATCGACACCGACGGCGACGGCACCATCGACGCGCTCGACAGCGACAGCGACGGCGACGGCTGGAGCGACGCCGAAGAGGCGGGCGACGCCGACCTGGCGACGGCAGCGG
>CALGHC010000016.1 GCA_937915965.1 uncultured Myxococcales bacterium | reverse complement strand
ACACGGTCGACTACAAGAAGGCCATCAACGACAACACCGGCAAGCTGCGCGACTCTTTGCGCGAGCGGCTGGTGGACGCCAAGGCCAAGAAAGACGGCAAGGACGGCGCCACGTTGACCGACAAGGAGCGCGCCGAGGCAGGCAAGCGCTTCACCGTCACGCGCTCGGCATTTAACGCCCTGGCGGTGAGCTTCGCCGACCCGGCGGACGCCGCGCTGCTTGACGAGGACATGGTCAACACCATGGACCAGCGCTTCAAGCTGCGCACCGCCGACGGGGTCGCCACGCTGTTCCTGCCGGACAAGGCGGTGGTCGAGATTCGCAACGACATCGTCGAGCAGACCGTGTCGGTCATCCGCAAGCGAGTTGACGCCTTCGGCCTGGTGGAGCCCGACGTGCGCCGCAGCGGCGACGCCGACATCGACGTTCAGTTGCCGGGTTTGAATGAGCGGCAGATGAAGACGGTGCGCGAGAAGATCGGCCAGGCCGCCCAGCTGACCTTCCGCATGGTGGTGCAGGAGGCCAAGGTCTTCGACGACCAGAAGGCCGCCTTGGAGACCTGGAAAGCCGCCAACGTGGACAAGGCCAAGACCCTGGAGTGGCAACCCAGCCAGCGTGGCGCCTTCCTCAAGAGCCAGCGCAAGTCCGAGATCATGGGCTTCGTCAAGACGCTCACCGTGCCCGACAACGTCATCATCGGCTACGAGTACGTCGAGGAGAAGGATCCGGCCACCGCTGAGGTCCTGAACCGCTACTATCGTACCTACAACCTGCAGGGCAACGCGCCGCTGACCGGCGACAACCTGACCCGGACGGCGGTGGGTTATGGCGACAAAGGCGAGCCGGTGGTCAACCTCGAGTTCGACAGCCGCGGCACCCGCATCTTCGGTGACCTGACCGAGAAGAACGTGGGCAACCTCATGGCCATCATGCTCGACGGCGACGTGTCCTCGGCGCCGAGCATCCGCGAGCGCATCGGCGGCGGCCGGGCCCAGATCACCCTCGGTGGCGGTCGCTCAGTGGCTCAGCAGATGGAAGAGGCCCGCGCTCTGGTGACGGTGCTCAACAACGGCGCCTACAAGGCCCCGGTCATCAAGGTGCACGATATCGAGGTCGGCCCCTCCTTGGGTCGCGACGCCGTCCGCTCGGGCGTCTTCTCCATCGTCCTGGGCTTCGCCCTCGCCTTCCTGTTTATGCTGGTCTATTACCGCAAGGCCGGCCTCATCGCCAACGTCGCCTTGTTGCTCAACCTGGTCCTAGTGCTCGCCGCCCTGGTCAGCTTCAACGCGGCCCTGACCTTGCCCGGCATGGCCGGCATCGTGCTGACCGTCGGCATGGCGCTGGACGCCAACGTGCTGATCTTCGAGCGTATTCGAGAAGAGATCCGCAACGGCAGGTCGGTGCGCAACGCCCTCGACCTGGGCTACGGCAAGGCCTTCTGGACCATCTTCGATGCCCAGATCACCACCGCGATCGCTGGCGCCGTGCTCATGCAGTACGCCACAGGCCCCATGTACGGCTTTGCAGTGACGCTGCTGGTCGGCATCCTGTGCTCCATGTTCACGTCGATCTTTGTCACGCGGGTCATCTACAACTACCTGCTCGACAGCGGCAAGCTCGAAGAGCTGTCGATCTAGGGGAAAACGATGGAATTCATCACACCCGGATCTTCCTGGGACTTTATCGGTCGCCGACGCATCTTCTTCGGACTGTCGTCGCTGGCTGTTTTGTCCTCGGTGATCTTCCTGGCCGTGCTCGGCTTCAACAAGGGCATCGATTTCAAGGGCGGCACCAAGATCGTGGTCGCCTTCAAGCCTGACGCCCACATCGCCCGTGCCGACCTGCGCACCGTGCTCAATGACTTTGTGGTCAAAGAGTCCGGCCAGGCCGATGCCGGTCAGATCGAGGTCCAGGACTTCGACACCGGCTCTGGCGGCAGCAACGATCGCAAGGACTTCCTGCTGCTCACCGAGCTGACCTCTCTCATCGACAACGCCAAGAAGACGGCCCTGTCGGACCAGATCAAGGCCGCCTTTGGCGCGGGCGCTGAGGTCGACGTGGTCAAAGAGGGCGAGGATCGTTTCTTCCTGACCCTGCCCGCGGCCCTGTCCGTGCCCGAGACCTACAAGAAGCTCTCAGACCTCTTCACGGCGGCCGGCTACCCGAAGTTCGTGGTCTCCTCGGACGTGCAGCGTCAGATAGAGGTCAACCACTTCCGCCAGCTGCAGATGTTTGTCGACGAGGAAGGCGAGGTCTCGGACGACGTCATCGCCCAGCGCGAGGCCAACAACCAGGCCGCCATGGACAAGGAGCTGGCCAAGCGCAAGGACGATCGCTACTCGGTCACCATCGAGGAGTTCAAGACCAAGCTGCAGCTGGTAATGAAGGAGAAATACGGCGAGGCCTTCATTGGCGTGCAGTCTTCCACCGCCATCAGCCCCTCGGTGGCTGGCGGCATGCTCAACCAGGGCATCGTGGCCATCATCTACGCCCTGCTGGGCATCGTCATCTACATCACCATCCGCTTCGACGTGCGTTATGCCCCTGGCGCCATCGTCGCCTTGAGCCACGACGTGCTCATCGTGGTGGGCTGTTTCTCCATCGCCCAGATCAAGTTCACCATGCCCATCATCGCCGCGGTGCTGACCATCGCCGGTTATTCGATCAACGACACTATCGTGGTCTTCGATCGAATTAGAGAGACCATCGAGCAGTACCCCAAGGCGCCCATGGCGTCGGTGATCAACCACGCCATCAACCACACCCTGTCGCGCACCATCCTGACCTCGGTGACGACCCTGTTGGCTGTGCTGTCTATCTTCTTCCTCGGCGGCGGGCTCATCCGCGACTTCGCTTTTGCCATGTGCATCGGCGTCGTGGTGGGCACCTACTCGTCGATCTTTGTCGCCAGCCCCCTCTTCCTGGCGCTGAACAACTTCTTTGAGAAGCGCAAGGCCGCGGCCGACAGTGTCGACGACACGCCGGTCTACGCCCGCAGCTAGGGCGGCCACCGCCCATGACCGGCCCCGCCCAGCGCTGGCAGCTGGTCAGCCCCCCACAACAAGGCATCGATGCCCTGGCCGCTGCGTTGGCCATCCCTCCTCTGCTCGCTCGGCTGCTGCTGAACCGCGGTTTGCAGACATCGGCCGCAGCGAGAGCTTTCATTGATCCACAACTTGCCGCATTGCCAGACCCCTACCAGATGGCCGACGCGGAACTCGCTGCGGGGCGCCTCGCTGACGCGATCGTTGCCGGCCAACGTATCTGCGTCTACGGCGACTACGACGTTGACGGCGTCACCTCTTCGGCCCTTCTCTATCGATTCCTTGGCGAATTGGGCGTCAAGCCTGAGGTGTTCCTGCCCAACCGCTTCCGCGAGAGCTATGGTCTCGACTCCCGGCGGCTGAGCGAGATTTGTGACGCTGGCGCGCAGCTCATCATCGCGGTCGACTGCGGCAGCAAAGCCGTGGCCGAGGTGAAGGAGGTTGTGGCCCGGGGTGTGGATCTCATCATCTGCGACCACCACACATTTGGCGACGAATTGCCTCCTGCCACCGCCTTGATGAACCCCAATCGGTCCGATTGCAGTTGGCCTCATGCCCATCCGTCGGCGGTTGGCGTGGCGCTCGTGCTGGCTCAGGCGACACGTCGGGTACTGGCCGACCGTGGATGGTTCGGGACCGGTCGGCCGCCACCCCGTCTCACTGACCTGCTTCAGTATGCCGCCCTCGGCACGATCGCCGACATGATGTCTCTTCGCGGCTTCAATCGCATTGTTGCCGCACACGGGTTGCGCAGGTTGGGCAGATCGAGCTTCCCTGGTGTAGTCGCTCTGAAGCGACGTGCTCATCTCGACGAGATAGCAAGCGCCGATCACGTAGGCTTCATTCTTGGTCCACGGATAAACGCGGCCGGCCGGGTAGCGAGCGCTACGGTTGCTTTCACGATGCTGACCACTGCGAGTCACGAGGAGGCCGCTGAACTGGCGGATCAAATTGAGGTAGAGAACAACCGTCGCCGCGAACTTCAGGCTGTTGTGAGCCCTGCGGCCATTCAAGCTGCGGACAACCAGGTCGGTCGCGAACATGCAGTAGTTGTCTCGGATCCAGACTGGCACGAAGGCGTGGTGGGGATCGTCGCTGCTCGAGTCAAGAATCACTTTGCCGTGCCCGCCTTCGTCTTGTCGGTGAAGGATGGCATCGCGAAGGGGTCGGGTCGTTCCATTGAGCAATACGATCTCGTCGCGGGCCTGCGCGAAATAGCCGGTCCGGCAGCCCCCGGTGGGTTACTGCGGCGTTATGGTGGCCACAGGTACGCCGCAGGCGTGACCTTGGATGCCGCGAGAATTGACGACTTTCGCGCTGCCCTGGTCGCCCACGTAGCGGCCACCTTGCCGCTCAACGAGCGGTTGAATGCCATCAGAATCGACGCAGAACTGACATTGGATGCGCTGAGTCTAGCTGTCGTGGAGCAGCTCGACCGACTTGAGCCCTTCGGCAAGGACAACCCCCGCCCCGCCTTCCTGCTGCGCGACGTCGTGATCGCCCAGCTCCAGCTGGTCGGTCAGGGCAAGGATTGGGCCCGACTGCGCCTCGTAGAGCAGTCCGACCGGCCCCTCTGGGCGCGCCAGGGGGTCAAGGCCTTCGGCCCAGCGGCGCCCTTTGCGACCTTCTCCGATGGCGACAATGTGGACGTGGTCTTCCGGTTGGAACGCAACAACTTCCGCGGCGAGGTCTCCCTACAGGCGACCATCGTGGCGCTGGCGCCCGCGGGCCAGCCGGTGCAGGACATCGCGCCGGAGCCATCGGTACAAGTCTAGGCGTCGCAGCAGGTCTAGCAGAGGGCGGCAAAGTTCCGCTTCGCCGCCCTCTGCTAGTTGTTTGTTAGGGGGATTGGGAATCCCCCTCG
>CALGHC010000015.1 GCA_937915965.1 uncultured Myxococcales bacterium | reverse complement strand
CCCCACTGCGTGGCGGCGTTCGCCGCCTGAGACCCGGAATCCGGAACCGCGCCCGGGGCAACACCTGCCAATTGCAGGCGCCCGGTACCACTGATAGAGTCCACCACCGCGGCGCTGCCGCTTGCGAACTTGCGGGCCGCGACCACAAGCTCCAGGCCCGCCCGCGGGCGCCCCCTCCGCCGCAGCGCGCCTGTTCCGCCGCGATCCACAGCGGCCCTACCCCACGATGGTGACCCAATGAGTCCACTCGACAATGCCCGTGCGCGCCTCGCAGCCCTCGATCAGACCACGCTCGCTGGTCTCTACCGCAAGAGCATGCTGCTGACCCGTGACTGGTCGACCGACGAGGTCACGACCCTCGCGGACCTCGCCGCGACCTTCGAGGCCTTCGACCGCGCCGGCGTGAAGACGCCGCTCTTCCCGCACGAGCTGAACTACGCAGCGTTCTTCGACAATTCGACCCGCACAAAGTCGAGCTGGGCCGGCGCTTCGGCACGGCTTGGCGCTCACCCAGTGATCGTCGACGGCTCGTCCACCCAGGTTGAGCACGGCGAAACCGCCGAAGAGACCGGCGCGATGCTCGGAATGAACGCCCACGCGTTGGGCGTGCGCCACGATCTGATCCTCGGGGCCGGCAACCGCTTCATGCGGGACTCCAAGAAAGGCATCGACGACTACCTCGCGGCCACCGGCGACGAGCGGTCGGTTCCAATCGTCAACCTGCAGTGCGACATCGACCACCCGACCCAGGCCATGGCCGACCTGTGCTGGCTGCGCGAGCGCTTCCCCGACGGCCTCGCTGGCCGAACGATCACGATGAGCTGGGCGTACTCGCCGTCGTACGCCAAGCCGCTGTCGGTCGCCCAAGGCATCGTCACCCTGATGACTCGCTTTGGCGCCCACGTCCGCCTAGCTCACCCCAAGGGCTACGAGCTCCTGCCCGAATGCCTTGACGCAGCCGATCGGCACGCCGCCGAGTCCGGTGGCACGTTCACGGTCACCGACGACATGGATGCGGCCTTCGCTGGCGCCGACGTCGTCTACCCGAAGAGCTGGGGGCCGCACGACCTGATGCTGGAGCGCGTCGCCGCCAACGAGCGCCGCGACAAGGCCGCCCTCGCCGATATCGAGGGACGGGCCCTCGCCCGCAACCGGGCCTTCACGGACTGGATCTGTGACGAGCGCCGGATGGCTCTCACCCGCGGCGGCGACGCCTTGTACATGCACTGCCTACCGGCGGACATCGGCGACGAGGTCACGCCCGGGGTCATGGCAAAGGCGAAGGTCGACGTGTCACGCGAGGCCAACAAGAAGGTCTACGTGATCATGGCCCTGCTGGCGGCCGCCAAAGCGAAGGACCTGCCCCAGCGGCTCGCCGCGCTGCTGTAGACGGGCGGGCTGAGACAGAGCGCCCCAATCGGGCCGACAGGACACGGTGCGACCCGCGCCAGTGCCGACCCCCAAGAGAGAAAGAAGAACCAGGAGAACCGACCCATGAGTATTGATACCCGAATCCGCGAGCTCGCTGAACAGTACCGGTCGCTGGCGGTCGAGTTGTTGAGCGAGGCGATCCGCATCCCCGCCGACTACGTCGACCGACCGAAGTCCGAGGGGGGCGACCCGAGCTGCGGCCTGTCGAACGGCGAGGGCCCGCGGGTCGAATACCTGCGGCGCCGGATCGTCGAGATCGGCGCCGTCGATCGCGACGAAGACGCCTTCTTCGATGGGTTCGGCAACCTGGTGTGGGAGCTGCAGAACCCCGACGATGGCGTCGCAGCAGCCGACAAGACGGTCGTCTACATGGACGGCCACACCGACACCGTGCAGGCGTTGCGGAAGAGCTGGCTCGACAAGATCGGCGGCGGCATCGACGCCTACGACGGCATGGTTGACCCCACAAAGGTCGACGCCGACTTCCTTGAGCGCGAGCTGGGCTACATCCCACCGCGCGAAGAGTGGGAATACCTCGTCTTTGGCCGCGGCGCCGCCGATCAGCTCGGCGGGGTCATCTGCCAGATCGTCGCGACCAAGATCCTGCGCGAGCTGCGCGGCGAAGGACTGCTCGACGGCATCCTGATCCGCAGCTACGGCACGGTCTGCGAGGAGGACAACGACGGCGCCGGGCCGATGTTCTTGATGCGCCACGAGCTGCCAACCAGCGGACCCGAAAAGATCCCCGATGTCGTCGTTCTCAGCGAGGGCACAGGTGACTCCCGCTCGAGCGCGGTCGGCATCTACCGCGGCCAGCGTGGGCGGATGCAGATCGAAGTGGTCGTGACCGGACGCAGCTGCCACGGATCGATGCCGTGGGAGGGCCTCAACCCGCTGGAGTTCGGCTCGGCGATCGTCCGCGAGGCGGCCGAAGCGTACGAGCGTCGCGACGGCTTCCTCGACGACCCGTTTCTTGGCCACGGCACACGAACCGCCAGCTACGCGCACCTCGACACCCCCAGCGACTGCGCCGTGCCCGACCGGTTCATCTTCCGTTTCGATCGGCGCCTGACCATCGGCGAGACACCCGCGCGGGCCGTCGCCGACGTCGAGAATCTGCCGGCCGTCGCGGCAGCGCGGGCAGCGGGCCTGACGGTGGAGGTCGCCGTGCCGACCTACAACGAGCCAACGTGGAAGGGGTTTGTCCTGGGCAACCCGCAGATCTACATGGGCTGGGTCACGCCCGAGGAGCACCCGGCGATCCGGAGCGCCGCCGACTCCTACCGGGCGGTCTGCTCGCCCTGGATCGCAGCCGAGACCGCGACGGGCAAGCCGCGCAAGGAGCCCCGGGTCGATCGCTGGATCTTCTCGACGGACGGTGTGGGATACCCATTGGCCAAGGACGCCAACTCGATCGATGTGCCAGAGACGAAGCGCTGGGTCGACGCGGGCGCCTTCACCCACCCACCGATGTTCGGCATCGGCCCCGGCCTCGAGCAGAACACCCACAAGATCGGCGAGTGCGTCGATAGCCGCGAGATGGTCCACGTCATCGCCTTCATGGCGCGATTCCCGAGCCTGTTTCGGGCAGCGACGCGGGGCTAGACAGCGTGGCCTGGATCCACCGTGTCTGGGCGTGGCGCGCCGGCGCGGGCGCCTACGATTGGCTGACCCGCCAGGGCATCTGGCACAGCCACGCGGCGGGCCTGCTCGAGATCGCGCGGCCTCTGCCGCAGACGATGCAGGTCCTCGACGTCGGCTGCGGCGCCGGGGCGAGCGCGTTCGCCATCGCTGAGGCCCTGGGGCCACAGGCCAACCTGCTTGGTGTCGATCTCGGCGCGCCGATGGTCGCGATCGCACAGGCCAATCACCGCCGCTATTTCGATAAGTTGGCGCAGGTCCGCTTCGAGCAGGCCGACGCCACCGCCCTGCCGCAAGCGGATGGCCACTTCGACCTCGTCGTGGGCCACAGCTTCCTCTACCTCTGCCCCGACCGCGAGACCATTCTCGCCGAGCTGTACCGGGTGCTGTGCCCGGGTGGCCAGCTGCTGCTGATGGAACCCGATGAGACCGGCGCGCTGGTTGTCGCCGGCTGGCGGGGACTGCGCACGGACAGCGGTCGGGCTTGGCGCCAACCGCTCGCCGTCTTTCGCTTCGTCGCGTCGATGATCGCGTGGCGTGGGGCGGTCTACAGCGCGGGCGGCATGCGCGCCGACCGGATCGCGGGCCTCTTCAGTGCCGCGGGCTTTCGCGATATCGAGACGCGCTCGACGCTGGCCGGCCTGGGGCTGTACTGTCGCGGCGTCAAGCCGCTGCAGGCCGCCTGAAGGCGAGCTCACGGAGAGGAGGCTGCGATGACGTGGATCCAGACCTGGACGGGCAAACAGGTCGACCCGCTCGCTGCGCACGCCACCGACATCGACATCCGCGACATCGCCCACGCCCTGAGCATGTTGTGCCGCTTCAACGGCCACTGCCGGACCTTCTATTCGGTCGCCGAGCACGCCGTGCGCGTCTCGTACGCGGTACCCGAAGACGACGCCCTATGGGGCCTGCTGCACGACGCAGCCGAGGCCTACGTCACCGACCTGCCCCGGCCGGTCAAGCAGCGCTTGCCCGCCTTCAGTGACATCGAGGACGCCCTCTTGGCCGTCATCATGGCGAGCTACGGCCTGCCCTGGCCGATGCCAGCGGCCGTCGCGGAGGCCGACGACCGCTTGTTGGCCACCGAGCTGCGCGACCTGATGGGACCGCCCCCCGAACCCTGGGGGCTGAACGTCGAGCCACTCGCCGAAGCGATCGAGCCGTGGCCGTGGCAGGAGGCCGAGCGCCGCTTCCTGGCGCGCTTCGCCGAGCTGACCGGGGCGCGCTGAGCGCGTCCAGCGCCGAGACGGCAGCGCACGGGGCGGCGGCGCACGCGACG
>CALGHC010000014.1 GCA_937915965.1 uncultured Myxococcales bacterium | reverse complement strand
TGGGCAGCGTGATCGTCGGCGCCAACCTCGCCGTCGACGACAAGGGCGTGCTGTCGGTCGATGCGGGCGCGTTCCTGCCGCTGGCGGGAGGCAAGCTCGCCGGCAGCCTCGACTTCGACCTCAACACCGTCGCCCGCTTCCGCAACCAGACCAGCGAGGGCGAGCCCTATGCATGCGACGCGGCCGCGATCGGCGCGCAGTACTACGATCTCAAGGACAAGTCGCTGCGCCTGTGCAACGGCGGAGCGTGGTTCATCGTGTCGACGGTCGCCGACGGTTCGAGCCCAGGCAACGCCGCCGCGGACTGCAAGACCCTGCTCGTCAACGGCGCGACCAACTCGGGGCTGTACTGGATCAAGCCACTCTCCGCCCCCCTCGCGTTCGAGGCCTACTGCGACATGAAGACCGATGGCGGCGGCTGGACCCTCGTCTTCCACACCTGGCGCAGCGGCTCGTACCCGGCGGCGCCCGGCTACACGCAGCCCTACGCCGACTGGGTCAACAAGGGCATCGGCAACGCCGACGCCTACAAGGGCCAGACGGACAACAACTTCTTCTTCATGCCGCTCGCCCGATGGAAGACCCTCGCCGACCAGGCGACCAAGCTGCGCTTCCAGGGGGACAACACCACCAACGCGGCGACTCTGGAGAACTTCTCGATGAGCGCTGGTTATGGCCTCGACGGCAGCAACGAGGCGGACGTTCGCGCGCAGATGTGTGCCGACCAGGGCAACTGCTTCATCGATGCGCCAGGCTTCTCGGCCAAGGACAAGGACCAGGACGGCGACAGCGGCGTGTGCAAGTACAACGACGTCGGCTGGTGGTACGACAACTGCTACACGTACAACCCGCACCGCACCGACGACCCGGGCCACTACGCCAACTACTGCCAGAACGACAAGACGACGACGCACTGGACGTGGTGGGTGCGCTAGACGCGCCGCCGCAGACGCTCGTCGGGCAGCCGTGAATCGCAGCGACCGCCGAGGCGGCGCGGAGTCTGACCATGTTCAAGAAGTTCATGTATGTCGTCGCGGGCCTGATCGCCATCGCGCTGATCGTCGGTCTGTTCTTGCCGCGGCACGTCCTGGTCGAGCGCTCAATCTCCATCGCCGCGCCTCCCGCTCAGGTCTTTGCCCTGTGCACGTCGTTCCACAACTTCAACAAGTGGTCCCCCTGGGCGGCGCGCGACCCGGAGGCGAAGTACGAGTTCAGCGGCCCCGAACAGGGCGTCGGCGCGAAGATGACCTGGACCAGCGAGAACCCCGAGGTCGGCGACGGCAGCCAGGAGATCATCGAGGTGAGCGAGAACGAGTACGTCAAGCTCAGGCTGGCCTTCGGCGAGCAGACCGGCGAGACCTTCGCCGGCTACAACCTCGTCGCCGAGGGCGAGGGCACACGCTTCACCTGGACGCTCGACGCCGACATGGGCGTCAGCCCGATCGGCCGCCTCTTTGGCCTGATGATGGACCGCCTGATCGGCGCCGACTACGAGACCGGTCTCGCAGCGCTGAAGAAGGTCGCGGAGGCTGGTGAAGGCCCGGCTGAGGCCGAGACCGCGACCCCCGATACCGCGACTCCCGCGACTCCCGCGACCGCTGCGCCCGAGGCAGCGGCACCCCAGACCGCGACTCCCCAGACCGCAACTCCCCAGACCGCAACTCCATAAGGCCGCAGCCGCAGCCGGGAGCGACGAGGATTCAATGAGCGCGAGATCAGTAGAAGAGTACCTCGAAAGCCTGCCCGAGGAACGCCGGGCCACCGTCGCGGCGGTGCGCGACACGGTCCGCGCCAGCCTGGGCGAGGGCTACGAGGAAGGGATCCAGTACGGCATGATCGGCTGGTACGTGCCCCATTCGCGCTACCCGGCCGGCTACCACTGCGACCCCAAGCAACCCGTGCCCTTCGTCGGCCTGGGGGCCAAGCAGCGACACATCGCGCTCTACCTCTTCTGTATTTACGTCGACCCGGCAGCGCGCGAGCGCTTCACCGCCGCCTGGCAGGCGAGCGGCCACAAGCTCGACATGGGCAAGGGCTGCGTGCGCTTCAAGCGCATCGACCAGGTGCCGCTGCAGGTCGTCGCCGACGCGATCTCGGCGATCCCACTCGAGGCGTTCCTAGCGAATTACGAAGCCGGCATCCCGCCGTCGGCGCGCAAGCGGCGCGAGCGAGCGCCGCGATCCTAGCGCCCGGTCCGACGCCGATGACCGCCACACTTCAGGGTGGCCGCGCTGTGATCGCCCGCCTGGACATCGCCCGCCTAGACATCACTGGTCATAATGAAGAGCGGCTGGCGACTGAAGGTCGTGTACTTCGGCCGCATCCGATCGGCGGCGTAGTGGCGGTTGACGTCGACGAGCTTCTTGCGACCGACGATGACGCTGATCGGCACGTTGTCGTAGACGCCGTTGCGGACGTTGACGAGGCGGCCTGAGGTGCCCTCAAGGATCAGGTCGAGGGCCATGTTGCCGAACGCCATCGGCACGATCGAGTCGAGCGCGTCGGGCTCGCCGCAGCGCACGAGATAGCCCAGGCGTTGATTGAGTACGTTGACGCGCTGGCCATTGTTGAAGCGCGGCGAGAGCTCCTTGAGCGCCGCGCCGATCTGGTCGCCGATGCCACCGAGCTTCTTGTGGCCGAACATGTCGGTCTCCTGCTTCTCGAAGACCATCTCGCCGCCCTTCATCGTCGCACCCTCCGAGACCAGGCAGACCGAGTAGTGGCTCGGGCTGTTGGCGCGGTCGGCGACCATCAACTCGCACAGCCTTTCGATATCAAAAGGATGCTCGGGGATGACACAGCGGTCGGCGGCGCCAGCCATCGTCGGTAGCAGGGCGCTGAAGCCGGCGTAGCGCCCAAAGACCTCGATGACCAGGAAGCGCTCGTGCGAGCCGGCGGTCGTGCGCAGGTTGTGGGTCAGCTCGATCGTGCGCGTGACGCAGGTCGAGAAGCCGATGCAGTAGTCGGTGCCGGGCACGTCGTTGTCCATCGTCTTGGGGATCGCGACGACGTTGACGCCCTCGGTGTGCAGGCGGTGGCCGTAGCTCAGGGTGTCGTCGCCGCCGATCGGGATGAGGAAGTCGATCCCCAGCCACGAGAGGTTCTTGAGGATCTCAGGCGTGATGTCGTTGATCTCCTCGCTGTAGGTGTCGCGCAGATGCAGGGGCACCGAGACCCGCGGCAGATGCGACGGACGCGTGCGCGACGTGTGCAGGAAGGTGCCGCCCGTGCGACCAGCGCGGTTGACCTGATCCCACTGCAGATCCATGACGTTGTTGGAGTTGTCGGCGTCCTTGTCGCGGATCAGGTCGACCAGCCCCGCCCAGCCGCGGCGGATG
>CALGHC010000013.1 GCA_937915965.1 uncultured Myxococcales bacterium | reverse complement strand
TCAACGGGGGCTCAACGGGGGGCGGCACCGTACCGCGAGCCGTACATGATACCGTCGCGCGGCACCGGGGAGCAAGCAGGAAAAACGCTGTATTCTTGATCCGTTCTGGCCTCTATCGGCTCTGGCTGGCGCTTCGTGCGGTCAGCGCCGGTCCGAAGGCTGCGCGCGCTGGCCCTACCGCCGATCCCAAGCAAGCGCTATCCTGTTTGCGCCACCACCCAGGAGGCTGCATGCCCGTTCAACTTCGTCACGTCTGCTCGGCGCTCATGGTCGCGCTCATTCTGACCGTCGCTGCCCCGGCCGCCGCGGTCATTCTGCCGGTGCAGGGGATCCTACGCGCCAACGGCGGTGGGCCGGTCTCGGACGGCACCTATGCGATGACGTTCCGCCTGTACGCCTCCGCCGACGCAGAGATCGTGCTCTGGGACGAGGTCAAGGTCGCCGTCGCGGTGGCCGATGGGCTCTTCGTCGAGACGCTGGGCACCAGCCCAAAGAGCCCGCTCGCCGCCGACCTGTTCACCCAGAACGACGCGCTGTGGGTGGGCGTTCAGATCGCCGCCGACCCCGAGCTGCCCCGCGGTCGCCTCGACCCTGTGCCCTACGCGGTACGTGCGCTCGCCGCCGATAGCCTCATCGGCGGCCTCGACGGCGCCCAGCTCGCCGACGGCTCGGTAGCAGGCAAGGCGATCGGCTTCACCTACGCGTCGTCAGACGCCAAAGCGGGCGACGCGCTCGGTCTGAAATGCACGGGCTGCATTACCCTCGGCCACCTCGGGGCCGGCGTGCTCACCGACAAGAACATCCAACGCGGCGCAGGGGACGCGCTCACCACCGTCGCCGCGGCGCTCGACGGGGTCGCTGGCCAGTTCGACACCATCGGCAAGGCCCTGCACGTACAGGGCGCCCAGGTCGGTCTCGGCAAGGTGCCTGCGGGACAATGCGGCGTGGACATCGCCTCGGACAGCGGCCCACTGTGCGTCGACGGCGAGATCGCGACGTTGGTTCGCTACGCCGCCAACGCCGACGGCATGGCGAAGTTCGCCACCGAAGGGCAGATCGTCTTTCGAAGCGACGAGAAGCGCGGCTACATGCGCGCCGAAGGTGCCTGGCGGCAGATCCAGTTCGTGGCCGCGTGCGGCGACAGCAAGGTCGATCCGCCCGAGACGTGTGACGACGGCAACAAGCTCGATGGTGACGGCTGCACGGCTGTCTGTCAGGTGAACGTCTGCGGCGACGGCGTCGTCTGGATCGACAAGGAGGTCTGCGACGACGGCAACGACGACCCGACCGACGCGTGCGTCGCATGCGAGGCGGCCAAGTGCGGCGACGGCCAGATCCAGGCGGGCGTCGAGGTCTGTGATGGCGACAAGATCGGCAGCGCGACCTGCGAATCCGAGCTCGGCGCGGGCTTCAGCGGCGAGGTCGTCTGTGGCGTCGACTGCAAGGCGCTCGACGCCAGCGGCTGCAAGGGCCCACTGGGCAGCGAGTCCAACCCCGCGGCGACCTGCAAAGCCATCAAGGACGACCAGGCCGGCGCCAAGAGCGGCCCGTTCTGGCTGGTGCACGGCGAGGCCAAGGCCAAGGTGTGGTGCGACATGGAGACCGGCGGCGGCGGCTGGCTCCTGGCGCTCGCTTGGGACACGGCCGAGGCCGGCAAGGTCTGGGGCAAGTTCTCGACGGGCCTCGCCGATCCGACGCCGGCAAAGAAGCACGCGACCCCATTCGTCGAGCTGATCGCGAAACCCACCGAATGGCGGATCGTCTACACCGGCAACGGCCAATCCGTCGCCGGCAGCTTCGCCGGCGGCGCAACGTGGCAGACCAGCGGCAACAACGCCTACATGGCGGCCAGCGACGGCCGCAGCTTCGTCATCGCCGACTACTGCAGCTCGGCCGGCTTCTGCATCAACAACGGCGCCGCCGGCGGCCACTCCTGCGACGGCAACAGCGGCCAGATCAACGGCCAGGGGCTCTACAACTCCTGTTCGTACGACGAGTTCTGCTCGTGCGCCGCCGGTGGCTGGAAGATCACCGGCAACTGCAGCCCATCGGTCTGCCCGATCAGCGCGCTGGTGACGGTGTACCTGCGCTAGCGGGGGAGTTGGACAAGATAGCCACCTACGGCGCGACCCGCAGTCCGTTGCCTTGCTCGACCAGGTAGCGCGCGTTTGCCGGCACCGCGTCGATTTGTTCAAGCGTCCAGCCGCTGTCGGGCCACCAGACACGCACCCTCGCCTCGCAGCCGGCGCCGACGCCGAAATGCAGCGTCAGGTCCCGTTGCGCACCAAAGTGACCGTGGCCGCCGTCGACGAGCTGGGTTTGCCGCACGTCGCCGACCTTGACCTCGACTCGCGCGCCGATCGCAGCACGGTTGCTGGCCGCGCCGCCGACGAGCCGCAGCTGCAGCCAGTTGCTGCCGGTGCCCATCTGATTCTCGTAGAGATAGACCTGCTGATCGGGGTGGCAGTCCGCGCCCATCGCCCCGTCGCAGCGCATCCGCGAGTGTCCCACGACCATGTCGAGGTCGCCGTCGCGATCGAAGTCTGCCACGGCGACGCCGTGCGAGCGGTTGTGCTCGAAGTAGTCGCTCAGGTCCATCCGTTCGAAGAGCCGAGGCGCCTTCTGGTGGTACAGGAGGCCGACGTTGCCGGGATAGTCCGAGGCGCCGATGTAGACGTCCGGC
>CALGHC010000012.1 GCA_937915965.1 uncultured Myxococcales bacterium | reverse complement strand
GGGGCAGCAGGGGCAGCAGGGGCAGCCGGGGGGCAGCAGGGGGCAGTAGCGAGGCGCTTATTGCGCGCAGGCCTCGACGATCGCACGATGTACGCAACAGGTGACCCAGCGACCAGGCGGGTCGATGGGGTGCGGCCAGGGGGCAAAATGACGAATCTGACTCTCATGCGGCCGCAGAGCTCCGGCACCGCACCGGCCATTCGGTTGAGCTGCTCGTTGCGCTCACCAGGCTCCTTGCTGCCAGCGCTGTTCGCCGCGGCGGTCGCGACTGCGTGCGTCGGTCACAGCTACGAGGTGCCACGCGATGAGATCGACCGCCTCGTCAGTCAGCCCGCCGACCAGCGCGGCGCGATGGTGCGCGTGGTGCAACGGCTGATGTTCGCAGATGATCCGCCGCGCGCTCCGGTCGCGGCAGGTCCGGAGGCGGGGTTGCCGCCGCCGTACTCGACCGCGTACGCCCCGCGGGGCATGGGCTTCTTCCTTGGCGTCGGCTTGCCGATTCATCCGGTCCCTGGCCCCCTCTTCCTGCACGGCGGCCTGGCGGCGCCCGGCTATGGCCACGGCTACGGCGGAGCGTACCGATCGGCTGGCGTCGCCGGCTCGACCGATGGCGTCGGCGCCGGTGCCGGGACAGCCGCAAAGGCGGCCGGCAAGGCCGGTGGCAGCGTCACCGACGATGCGCGTGCCCTGGCAGTGCTTGCCGTGGCCGCGGCAGCGACGAGCTTCGCGGTTGTCGCGGTCACCGAGGCATCCCGCTTCGATGGATGGGCGTCGGTCAACCCTTGGCATCCCCTCCACCTGCACGCCACCGACGGAAGCTGGAGTTGGGTCTATCTGCGCGAGCTGCACCCGTCTCACCTGCGCGGAGTCGACGCGGTCGTGTTGCGACCTGACGAGGCCGGCGGTCTGCGCGAGCTCGCTCGGGCGCCGTTGAATCGCGTTGGCTGGACGTGGCGCATGGAGGTCGGTTCGACCGAGGTACCCATCGCACGTAGTCGCTTCGCCAGCGGCAGCGGCTTTCACATGCAGGTCGGCGCGTGGGTCAACCGCTGGACCGGCGTGCTGGTCTCCAGTCACCTCGCCTGGGGCACCGACAGCGACGCCGCCGACTTCTTCCAGGGGCGCTACACTGCCGAGCTGCAGTGGCTGCCCATCCAGCTGTGGCGATTCCACCTTGGCGGATTCGCCGGCGCTGGCTTGGTCTCACGGAGTTGGGAGTCCGGAGTCGACGACGCGGGCGCCCACAATGGCCCGGTTGGCGAGGCCGGAGCGCTCTTCGAACTCGACCTGAACACGCGGGTATCGCTGGTCGGCCGCAGCGCCTGGACGGTGGAGTTGCCCGACTCGGACCGCTCCGGAGAGGCGTCATTCGGCTGGAGCGTCGGCCTGGCGGTCTACTGAGTCGAGGTCGGTGGCGCACGCCGATCTGCGCCTTCAACCACCGCTCGTCTCGGCGTGCGTGTCGCCCAGGTAATCGCCGCTCCCGCGCGTGCGCACCAGCAGACTACGAATGACCTCTGCGACCAGGTTGGCCCGTTGAACCGTGATGCGCCCCTCCGCGGCCATGGTCTTGAGATGGCCGAGCAGGGCGACGCGGAAGCGGCGGTGGCCGGCGTAGAGGCGATCGCGCTCACGACGTCGCGCCGTGTCGGTACTTTCTCGGTTGCGGCGAGCCGGCAAGTGCGAGCGGCCGCCAGCGGGCGCGCCGGCCTCAGCGGACCCGCTGGTCACGCCGGCCTCTCCTCCTTCGCGGGCCGCTCTGGGTTCTTGGGAGTCCGCCGACTCGCTCGCGGGGCTGTCGTCGGAGGCGGCTGAAAGCGCGTCGCGTACGATTCGGGCCAGGGAGGCCGTGCCGAAGACCAGCTCGCGGATCTGGGACCAGCGCGCTCGCGACTCGTCGCGCCGATCGGCCGGGAGGCGCGTGAAGTAGTCCTCCACGACCTCTTCAAGCGCGAACCAGACCTCGTTGAGCAGCGTGACGCTCTCGGCCTGCCGTCGGTAGGGTGTCGTGATGTCGTCGGCGATGTGTACGCCGCTCACATACGCCTCGCGGCGTACGCCCGGTTTGCGCTGTCGCACCACGTCGAGCCACGTTCGAACGAGAACCGTCGACACGAAGCTCAGGCACGCGCGCGGCCCGCGCTGCACGACGTCATGGGGAGCGTGTTCGACGAGCTTGAGGGCGGCGAGGGCGACAACCTCTTCGCGGTCTGCAGGGTCGATGAGGTAGACCTCGCGGCTGGACGGCTCCTGCAGCGGCAGACGCGCGCGTCGACCGAGCAGCGCCAGGAGGCCGCTGCCCGCCCGCCTCCTGGCGCGGGTATCGGTCGACACCAGCGCGTCGAGGATCTCACACGGACTTTGCGGTTCCTTTGGCAGGTGGTTCAGGGGGACCTCCGGCGCGCGAGGCGCACATTCACTGTGACGATGCAGGCCGCCGAGATGCAAACGAAAACACAATCACCCACAGAAAAATGCGGCCTTGTAGCGTCAGACAATTATCAAAATCCCCGTCTGGAGAGGTGTACGGCCCGCGACTGCCCCGGGCCAAGGAGTGACACCATGATTCCCATCTCCATGCCGTTCCCCAATCGTAGCCATGACCCCGTCGACGCACCCGGAGGCGGCTCCCCAGTAGCCACCCTGATCGGGATTGTCGGAGTTGTCGTCGGCTTGCTTGCCTCTTGTGCTTCCGAGTCGGGCGGCGAGGGGGCCGCGAATTCCTACTCCGAAGCTGGGGGCGACTCCGTGTGCTCGGCCGGCGACTGTGCCGCCACGCAGCCCGGCGAAGCGAGGCGCGAACCAGCGATACCCGTGATCGATCCGCCGCCAGACGGGGGACCGTCGGGCGAGCCCAGCGGTGACGGCGATGGTCGCGGTGGCGGGCAGGGCACAGCAGATGCCGGCAGCAGCGCCGACTCGGCGGAGGTCGCCGCCATGCGGCCCGGTAAGCGGCCGCCCGCCACGCGGCGTTCCGGCGACGAAACTGCCGGCCGGCCACATTCGGAGTCGGCAGCCAGCGCGCGTGGCGGATCGACCGCCGCGGACGGCGGCGCCGCAGGCGACGTGCCCTCCGACGAAGATGCGTCGGCCGGCGCTTCGTCGGCTGACCAGACAGACGACGCTGACCAGACCGACGAGGTAGCGGAGGCCGGAGACGACGCCGCCGACGACAGCGTCGCGCCGGGAACACCACCTGATCCCATCGAGTCACCTTGCGAGAGCGACGCGGACTGCCCGCCGCTGGCTGGCGGCTGCGTCCAAAGGCTCTGTCTCTTGGGCGAAGACGGCGCGACCTGCCAGGTCACTGCGCTGACATGCGCTTGCATGCCCGGCTACGACGCGTCCTGCGCCGACGGCGACGCATGCACGCTCGAAATCTGCAATATTGCCGGATTCTGTCAGGTCGCCGCCGACGTTGGCTTCTGCGACGACGGCAACATGTGCACGCTCGACACCTGCGTCGCCAGCAGCTGCGGTCATGTCTCGATTGACGCAGATGCGTGCAGCGACGGCTCGGTTTGCAGCTTGCTGGAACACTGCGTCGCAGGGTTCTGCAAGTCGGACGCGCCGATGGATTGCGACGACAGCGATCCGTGCACTGTTGACATCTGCGACCCGCAGGACGGCTGCAAACATCTTCCGTCGGTCGCAAGCGCGTGCGCGTAGCAGCCGTCAGCCCCGTCCAGCTGCTCATGCCCGCGCCGCTAGCTACGCCGGCCCACGTCTAGCTACACAGGCCGGCACCGCACGTGGCGAGCCCGCCGCACGGGCTACCATCCTTCAGTTGCACGTGCGTGCAGCCGTCGATCGAGTCGCAGCCATCCGCTGTGCACGGGTTGCCGTCGTCACACGAGGACTCCTCGCGCGAGCCACAGTCGCCGACAAACTCGCAATCACCGTGTCCCCAAGGGCCGATCCGCATCGCGAACGGGTCTGTATCGTTGCCGTAGCTTCGACCAACCGCGAAGGCGCTGCCATCGGCAAAGGCCGTGACCGCCGCCGCCCACTGGTTGCCGCCGCCGCCGATCTTCTGGGTCCATTGCAGCGTGCCCCACGGGTTGAATCGCAGCAGCCACGCGTCGTAGCCGCTCGTCCCCGTGTTGGTCTCGCCGGCGACGACGATTGATCCGTCAGGCCACACGGCGATGCCATGACCGTACTCGGACTGGCCACCGCCGTGGTCGCTCTGCCACAGCGCGTTGCCCTGGGCGTCGGTCCGCAGCACCCACAGCTGCGCACCTCCTTTGGGGCTGCTCTTGCCGGTGATGACGTAGCCGCCGTCCGCCGTGACCGCGACGGCGTTCGCTTCCTCGTTGCCACTGCCGCCAAAGACCTTGCTGTTGGCGTTGAGGCCCTTGGCGTCGGTGATCAGCAGCCACGCGTCACTGCCGCCATTGGAATCCGACCAGTTCTCGCCGACCGCGACGAGACCCGTGGGGGACACCGCGACGTCATTGAGGACATCGATGGACGAGCCACCATAGGTG
>CALGHC010000011.1 GCA_937915965.1 uncultured Myxococcales bacterium | reverse complement strand
GAGGGCTTCCTCGCCACCTCCGGCGGCACCGTCGATGGCGCCGTCACCGTGACTGGCCTGGTCGACGCGCAGGCCGGCGCCAAGATCGGCGGCGGCGCGCTCGCCCTGGGCAAGACCCTCATCGAGGGCGGCCGCTTCGCCGCGATCGACGTGGCGGCCGCGCCCTGTGACGACACCCTGCTCGGCCAGGTCGCCATCGACACCGCCAGCAAGCGCCTCTATTTCTGCGACGCGACCAAGTACCGCCGCTTGACGATCTGCTCGGAGGTCTGCCCACCCGCGGCGACCGTGGCGTGCGCCAAGCCGATCATCGACAGCTGCGGCGAGACTGGCACCTGCCCCGGCCTGGGCACCCACTGTGACACCGGCATCTGCACCAAGGCCGGCTGCGAGGTGCCAGGCACCTCGCAGGAAGCCGCCGCCAAGACCTGCAAGGCGATCCTCGTCGTCAGCCCCGGCGCCAAGGACGGCCTGTACTGGCTCGACGCCGATGGCGGCGACACCGGCAACGCCTTCCAGACCTGGTGCGACATGACCACCGATGGCGGCGGCTGGACCCTGATCTCGATGGCCTCGTCGACGGTCGTCCTCGACGCCGCTTTCTGGTCGCCGGCGGCGCGCAACGTCGCGGGCCTCACCCAGTTTGCCTCGCAGCCCAACCAGACGGCCCGGCTGTCGGGGGCGGCGATCAACGCGATCTGCCGGGCTGGCGACGGCTACGTGCGCTCGCGCTACGCCAACAACGCGCCCGGCTACATGATCACCGACTGGTTCGCGCCGGCGATCCTCGGCAACCTCGACATCGCCCTGGCGCTGCGCGGCACCTCTGAATACCACATGGGATTCAGCGGCTTCGGCAACGGCGCCTTGAAGCCCGCCAAGACCGGCAACTGGCGGCGATACAACGGCTATCTCAGCGACAACCTCGTCTGCGCGGGCATCCATGACTACTGCGGCGGCAACGGCGTCAAGTACAAGGGCTGGGGCCCGCTGTGCGACACCTACGGCTGCAACAAGGGCGGCCAGCGGACCATCGAAGGCAACTTCTGGTGGGCCGGCAGCAACGCCCCGTCCGGTGTCCCGAGCGCGAGCTACCCCGCGTATGGCAACTACGGCTCGCGCTGGTGTCGCTAGCGGCTGCCGCGCGCTGCGCCCGCCGCAGTGCCGCCAACTCCGAAGTGACCGCGCCGAACTGATTGCGTCGAACTGATTGAAGGAACAGCCATGTACGCCAAGCTCGCCATCGCCCGTTTGCGCGGTCCCGCGGTCGCCCTCTGCGCATTTGCCCTCTGCGGCGCCCTCTCCCTGAGCGCCTCGCCGGCTTCGGCCGCGGTGCCGCAGACCGTCGCGGTCCAGGCGGCCCTGCACAGCCTCGCTGGCGGTCCGGTCGCGGATGGCGACTACATCCTGTCGTTCTCGCTCTTTGTCGCCGAGACCGGCGGCGAAGCGCTGTGGACCGAGGGACCGTCGGTCGTCACGGTCGGCGGCGGCCACTTCACCTGGGCGCTGGGCAACAAGGCGCCGCTCGCGGCCGTCATCGGCGCCGCCGATGGTCCGCTGTGGCTCGAGGCACGCGTCGGCAACGACCCACCGCTGGCGCGCCGAGCGCTCGCCTCGGTCACCACCGCCCTGCGCGCCGCCGTCGCCGACGCGATCTCGTGCTCGGGCTGTGTGACCGCCGATCACCTCGCGGCCGAGGTGCTCGCGCCCTACGTCAAGCAGGCCAGCCTCCCCAAGGTCGCGCTGTCGGGCGCCTACGCCGACCTCGAGGGGCTGCCGGCGTTCGCCAAGGTGGCGATGACGGGCAGCTACTTTGACTTGGGTGATCTGCCGCAGTTTGCCGCCGTCGCGATGTCGGGGAACTACAACGACCTGGAGGGGCTGCCCTCGTTTGCCAAGGTCGCGACGACGGGCGCCTGGGCGGATGTCGCCGGCAAGCCCGTCACCGCGGCGGTGGGCACCGCCTGTGGCGCAGGCAAGTTCGTGGTCGGCTTGAGCGAAGACGGCACCCTGGACTGCGCGCCGGCCGCCGACCCCAACGGCGCCCTCGCGCCCGCCTCGCTGGTCCTGCCAAGTCACGACGCGCCGCCCTTCCCCTGCGACGCGGGCCACGCCGGTCACGTCTACCTCCACGCCAAGCAGGGCGCATTCTACGGTTGCAATGGCAAGCTGTGGGCGCCGATGACCGCGGCGGCGGCGTCGACGAGCTGTGCGGCTCTTCTGGCCAACAACCCCGGCTTGGAGAGCGGCATCTACGAGATCGACCCGGACGGCAGCGGCGCCGTCGCACCCAGCGAGGTCTACTGCGACATGACCAACGGCGGCGGCGGCTGGACGCTGCTGGTGCGCCTCAACACCAACGACGCCACCAGCCGCGTCTACGGCGACAACGCCTTTTGGGACGCCGCCAACGGCGTCGGCAAGCTCGATGGCAACGACGACTGGATGGCGCCGGCGGCGGCCTCGCTGGGCTTCACCGAGCTGCGCCTGGTCTACGACTACAAGGGCCCAGCGACGATCTCGGCGCACTACAAGCACGCCGGCAACACCGACTCGCTGCGCAAGAACCTGGGCCTGGCGCCGTCGAACGCCAACCCGGCCTGGGCGCGCACGGCCTCGTCGGCCGGCGTCGCCGACGCGTTCTTCGGCACCGTCTTGCGTTTCCAGACCATCGGCAACGACAACGACAACTCGCGCATCTGGTACAATCTGGTGCCGGTGGCGGCGTGCAATCAGGGCGGATCGATCGGCCACATCGGCGACGCGGGATCGAACGGCTGGACCTGGGAGGTCGCGCGCGGCAGCGACCTCGATCCCGGCGATTGCCAGCACAATACGTACAAGCTCGGGCTGGGTAGCAACTACGACAAGAAGTCGTGGGGCGGCACGCCGATCGAGCCGGCCGCGTTGTACAGCGAGGGCGTGATGCGGATCTTTGTGCGCTGATCGCGTCGTCGCTGCAGTGCAGGCGGTACGCGCCGCTCAGCCGCCGTTCAGCCGCCGTTCAGCCGCCGTTCAGCCGCCGTTCAGCCGCCGATCAGCCAGTCGCCGACGGTCATCAGCACGCTCATCACGGCGCTGGCCATCAGCGCGGTGCCAAAGCCGTCGATCTCGAAGTCGTCGCTGAGGGCCGCGGTGATCTTGAGAAGGATCGCGTTGACCAGCCAGCGGGTGACGAAGCCGAAGACCAGGCCGAGGCCCAAGGTCGCGATGCCAAAGGCGAGGAAGAGCACCTTGCCCAGCACGACGTTGAGGACGCCAAAGACGAAGGCGACGACGAGCGCGCTGCCGCCGGTTCGCAGACGAACCCCGGGAAGCAGGGCGGCGG
>CALGHC010000010.1 GCA_937915965.1 uncultured Myxococcales bacterium | reverse complement strand
GCGTGTCGACGTCGCTGTAGAAGCCCTCGACAAATGAGGAGCCCAAGTACGCGACCGCCGGCTTGCCACGCGCTTTGGCGGACAGGTAGTCGCGGTGGCTGATCCATCCTTGGTCATTGACCCGCCACACGCCCTGCGCCTGCGCGTATCGGCCCGACGTGAAGCGCCCGGTGCGCGGCCCCGCCGGGTCGTAGCGCCGGAACTTGTACTCAGCGTTGAACTGGCTGATGGGGAGCTCGGCGGCCGGGATAGCGAAGCGGAAGAAGAGCTCCCCCGCGATCACGAAAACGACCGCGAACCCCAGGATCCTGGCCGAAAAGCGCATCAACGTGCGCGACGTGGTGTCCGCAGCGGCGACGCCATGCGCAGGTGCAGCGGGCTGGTTATCGGTCGAGGGTAGGGTCATGGCGTCCGGATGGCGCGTCTTCGCGCTCGCGGGGCTAGAACTGAAAGTAGATGAACTCTGTCGCGCCGAGATGGCCGAAGACGAAGATGGCGAGTGCCACGGAGATGTAGGTGAACCAGCGTGGCAGCACCGACACTTGCGAGAGCTCGAGCGCGTGTTGCTTGTCACGCTGGAACCACTCGAGGGCTAGGAGGATGGCGCAGGCGATGAGCCCTGGGCCGTAGCCGCTCAGATCGAGCCCGAGCCACGGGTGGGAGACGCCTCGCCACAGGTACTGTATCGCGTGGGTTAGGCTCTCAGCGCGGAAGAACACCCACGCGATCAGCGTCAACGCGAACGTGATCATCATGGCGATGAGCTCGTTGAGACTCGGCAGCAAGCGACCGACAGCCACGACCGTGTCTGGCGGACGTTTGTTCGCCAGCATCAGCGGGATGTAATAGAGGCCGTTGAGCAGCCCCCAGACGATGAACGTCCAGTTTGCGCCGTGCCAGAAGCCGCTCACGGTGAAGGTGATGACGATGTTGCGAATGCGTGAGGCCGTCGACAGCCGGCTGCCGCCGAGCGGGATGTAGACGTAGTCGCGGAACCAGCTGCTGAGCGAGATGTGCCAGCGCCGCCAGAACTCGCCGATGTCGCGTGAGAAGTAGGGGAACGCGAAGTTTCGGGTCAGGTTGAAGCCAAAGAGGCGGGCCGTGCCGATGGCGATGTCGGAGTAGCCAGAGAAGTCGCAGTAGATCTGCAGCGCGAAGAAGAGCGCGCCGATGGTGAGCGCGACGCCATCAAGCGAAGCGTAGCCATCAAAAATCGCGCGCACTTGGCCGGACAGGTTGTCGGCGATGACCACCTTCTTGAACAGCCCCCAGAGGATCTGACGCAGCCCGTCCTTCGCCTTTGTGACGTCGAACTGCCGACGCACCAAGAACTGCGGCAACAGCGCCGCCGCCCGCTCGATGGGGCCGGCGACCAGCTGTGGAAAGAAGCTCACGAAGGCCAGGAAACCAACGATATCGCGGGTTGGTTCGATCTTGCGCCGATAGATGTCGATCGTGTAGCTGAGGGTCTGAAAGGTATAGAAGCTGATGCCGACCGGTAAGATGATGTGCAGCGTGGGCAAGTTCGGTTGCAGCCCGAGCGACGTCAGGAGCTCTGCCGTCGACGCGACGAAGAAGCCGAGATACTTGAAGATGGCGAGGCCACCCAGGTTGACGAGCAGGCTCATGGCCAGCAGGGCTTTGCGCTTGGTCGGGGCTCGCTGCTTGTGCACCTGCAGGCCGAGGAAGAAATCCAGGAGCGAGCTGCCGGCGATGAGCCCTAGAAAGCGCCAATCCCACCACCCGTAGAAGACGTAGCTCGCCGCCAAAACAATGGTGTTCTGCGCCTGAAGCGGCGCACGACGCGCCGACCAGTACAGGACGAACACGATCGCCAGGAATAGCGGGAACTGGATCGAATTGAACAACACGCGGGGACCGGTCTCCACAGGCGGGAAGCGTCCGGGCTGGGCGCTGCTGAGTCGCCGGAAACGTGGCATGGGGTCTGTGGGGTGTCAACGCTTCGGGTCGACGGGTACGCCGGGACCGCACAGCATCCGCGCCAAACCGACGGCCGGCGCGCACGGGGCGGCTTCCATGCCGAGTTTCCAGGGTCGTCGCACCCTTGAGGACGTGTGGGCGGTCGTCGCCGTCAGCCGAAAAACATCATTATTCCGGGGGGAACTCACGGTCTCGTGCGTTGTGTGACGACGTTCGAACCAGCGCTTGACGGCGACAGAAAAAAGCCTAGTTTCCGTCGGTCAGCGAAGCGATTTCGCTAGCGGCGACGGCCCTCTCGGCGGCAC
>CALGHC010000009.1 GCA_937915965.1 uncultured Myxococcales bacterium | reverse complement strand
CGGCGGCGGCGGCGGCGACCAGGCCCACGCCGGCGGCGGCCTCGCGCGCCCGGTCGGCGATCAGGACAAGCGGATCGATGAGGCGCCTGCGCGCCAGCCACGGCAGCCAGAACGCGGCAGGATTGCTGCGTGAACCGCGGCCAATCCCGGGTTCGTAGCGGACTATTGTGGCGACGAGGCGGGCGGCGTTCTCGCGGTAGGGCGCGCGCCAGGCGAGCGCCGGCACGAGCGCCTGCAAGCTGTCGCGGCTGAGATCGACGACGGCCAGCCCGCGCGCCCGGAAGCCCGCAAGCACAACCTCCTCGCGGCTTGTCTCAACGGGGATCGACACCAGGAATCGCTGCCACAGGATGACCTCGGTGTCGGCATCGAGGTCGGCGACGCCGATCGGCGAGGCAAGGCCCTGCTCGCCGGCGAGCTCGGCAAGAAGGTCCGCAGTTGTGCGGTTGACGAGCCGCGCCAGGGTGGAGCGAGCGAGATCCTGAACGCTGGGGTCAGCATCCGTCAGCAAGGGAACGACGGCGCGGGCGACGGCAAGCGAGCCGCTCTCAGAGAGCAGGCTCAGCGCGACCTTGCGTACCACCACCTCAGGCGTGGCGGCGCCGCGACCCGCGAACACGCGCAGATCGCGCAGGCGCTCGGCGAGGGCCTCGATGGCGTCGAGGCGTTCGAAACCACGTAGCACTTCGAGGGCCACCTCGGCGTCGTGCTCGCCATCGAGGTGGGCGGCGAGCCAAGCAACGATCCCGTCGGGTTGCAGCGCGGTCAACACCCGCACCGCCTCGACGCGTACCTCCTTGGCCGGGTCACGCAGCAGCCGAACGAGGGACGGCACCGAGGCGCGGTCGGAGTACAAGCCGATCAGATAGATGGCGCCGGCACGCTCAACGGCCGTCTTGGCCGCCAGCGCACGGCGAATACGCGGCAAGCGGCGGCGAACAGCAGCGATCTGGCCGATCGCCTCGCGCGGGGCACGACCGCGATTGACACAACCCTCGGCGACGTCGTCGGCCGAACAGCCGATGCGCAAATGCAGGTGGTCGTTGTGGGCCATCGCGCGACGCGGTTGGTGCAGCAGACGGGCGGCGCGCGCGATCAACCGCGACGACTCCTTGCGCTTGCGGGCGTAGCGAATCAGGGCGGCGCGCAACCACTTGGCAACAAAGAGATTGCGAAGCTGATCGCCGCCGGGGCACTCGATCAACGCACGGACCAGCTGCCAGTTGGCGGCCACGTCGAAGGTCATCGACACCGGGCCGTCGGTGGACTGCAGGTCGCGACCGAAGTGATAGAGATGGTCGGGTCGCGCCGGCATGCCATCGGCGGTGCGGGCGTAGAAGGCAACGTCGGCGTCGCGACCACTGTTGTGCGAAACGCTCCAGGGCACAGCGCCGCCGTCATGGCGCGACAGGTTGCCCGCGCCGAGAACGTGGCCAGGAGAGGCCGTCGCGACCCGCTCCGCGGCGCAGAGCAACAGCGCCTTCATCTCGTCCGAAGTGAATCGGGTATTGCGCGGCGCGATGCGATCGAGAACCCGGTGATTTGGACCGACAATCGGCAATTCGGCGGCATCGACCAGGTAGCCCGCAGTGACTGTGCCAACGGAGATCGAGCCCACCGCAACGCTGGCGATGCGCGGATGGCGAGCGGCGCTCAGCGGCATGACCTCCGCGTCCAGGACGCCCTCGGCTGCGCGGCGACTGCCGGACTGTCCGGGTTCGGCGGCGCGGCGCCCCACTGGCAGCGGCCCAAGGATGGCGGGCATCGCCTCGTCTGGACCGGCTTCGACGCCTGACGACGGGCTATGATCACCCGCTGCGACGCCGCCGCAACCGCAAATGGGCAGGGTGGTGAGGTAGATCGCAGCGACAAAAGTCGCGTTGCGGGCCAAACTGCGGGCCAAACCTGGGACGAAGGGACGGGTCACGGTCGCGCTGCTCCCAAGGCGGGGTTGGGACTGCTTGGGAATGGTGGCATCGACGAGATCCGCCAGCGCACCAAACCTGAAAGCACGGTAGCAGAATCCGGGCGGCGGCCAAGTTCGTGGGCGTTTTGCCGAGGGGCACGGGGCGGGGCCGCCGGATGGGCGAAGTCCTGGCAAGAACGAAGCCTCAAGCTCCGTTTGTGGACACGCGCTCGCGGAGGCGGCCAAAGGCGGCGCGACCGAAATCAACCAGATAGCCGCCGGCGCTCGCCAGCGAAAAGACCATGCTTCCCAACAACAACGCGAGGCCGATGCGGTGATAGTTGATCGAAGCGGTGAAGAGGAAGAAATCCGTCTCCACCGTAAAATGCAGCAGCAGCCCAATCAGCCCGCTCATCTGCATCGCGGTCTTCCACTTACCGTATCGATCGCTGGGCAGATCGATTCCCTCTTCGGTGGCGATGGCCCGCAGCCCAGTGATGCCGATCTCGCGCGACAGCAGCAGCGCGACCAGCCATGCAGGCGTCCTATCGAGGTTGACCAGCTCGATGAGGCAGGCCATCACCAACAGCTTGTCTGCGAGCGGGTCGAGGAAGCGACCAAACATGGACTGAAGGTTGAGGTTGCGGGCGAGCCAGCCGTCGAGGAAGTCAGTGATACCAGCGAGGGTGAAGAGAGCGGTCGCCCAGAACGCGGCGTAGCGGGCGCTCCAGGGGCCTTCGGTCAGCTCGTTGCTCTGATCCATGATCCACATCAACAGGGGAATCGCGGCGATCCGCCCCATCGTGAGCATGTTTGGCAGATTGAGGATCTCGCCGCGCAGCGCCGATCGACTGCGTCGTGCGCGACGCTGACCTGCCCTGCCTCGGATTCTGTCCTGGCTCATCGGCGTGCGCTCCCCGGCGGCGCCGTCCAGCGGCGCAGCGCCGACCAGTGTAGCAGCGACGACGGCAACGAGCGACCGTGACCGACAAGCGACTGTAGCCAGAGCCTGCGCACGGAAGTGCCGACCGGCGGCCGTCTTTGCCCTCCACTTCGCCGTCGCCTTCGCCGCCGAGGCGCGATCAGGCCCAGCGCACGCGCCGGCGCAGGGGCGCAGATCCACCAAGTTGGTCGCTGGCGAGGCCGGTGCCGTCCACGCACGGC
>CALGHC010000008.1 GCA_937915965.1 uncultured Myxococcales bacterium | reverse complement strand
GCCAACTCCGCTTCCTGTTCGAATCGTTCGGACTCCAGATCTGCGCGCTCGGCGAGCGCCGCCAGCTCGGCTTCGATCGCGGGAAGCTCGTCCTCCAACTCGGGCACCACCAGCACGGTGCGCCAGCCACTCATCGTCTTTGTTTTGAGGACGTCGCCGTAGATGTGGTCGCCCACGTAGGCGACGCGATCGCCAGCGACACCGAGGATCTTCTCAAGGTACACGCGGCTGCCGCCCTCGTAGACGTGTGTGTCGAGGCAAAATGGCTCGTTTTGTCGCTCGAAGAAGCCGGGCTTGCGTGCGTCGACCCACACCAGATCGAAGAAGTCGCGCCACTCCTTGTAGCCGCTCAGCGAGTCTTCGAGCAGGTGGTGCATGACCGCCTCGGTGTAGGACAGATCCGAGTTGGTCAAAATAAACAGCTTCTTGCCGGCGCTGCGCAAGCGGTGCAGGGTGCGCGGAAGCAGGGGGTCGCGCTCGATGTAGCGGTCCGGGTCGTCGCGCACCGCGCTCTTGAGCGAGTCGTCGCGGTGGACCAGATCGATGCAGTAGCGGATGTCGGCGTAGAGGCGCCGAGTCTCGTGCTGCCCCAGCTCGCTGCCGGCGTCGCGCTCAAGGATGTCCACCATGTGCGCGTACAGAAATGACTCAGGTGTCGAGAAGAGGGTGTCCATCACGGCCCAACGCTCGGCGCTCAGGCGTGGCGGGTCCGAGGAGTAGATTCGTCGCCGGTCCTCGTCGGGCAGAATCTGCAGGCCGTGCCAGGCGCGCGTCACGTGGCGGTGCGCGTCCATCTTGACGACGTTGCCAAGCTCCGTGTCGATCACCAGGCCGCGGATTCCCCAGCGCGGGTCGTAGGTCAGGCTGCGCACCGTCGCGGGATAGCCGCGTTTGACCAGGTGCTCGATCGCAAGCTCGGTGGCGAGAACCTCCAGGCCGGGCAGATAGCGGCAGATCGTGTAGTCCATGTCGAAGCCGATCGCTTCGATGAGGTCCATGCGCAGGGCGCGGTTGGTGAAGACGCGCCGTGGATACGCGAGCAGGTGCGTGGTGGCGCCTTCTGGTTGGTCGGCCAAGGTCATCTGATTCTCCGTACGCGCCGGGGCAACCGGGCGTCGACGAGCAGCGCATCGAGGGGGCGACACAGATCGGCCCAGCGCTCGACTGAGAGCGCCTCGCCGCGGATCCGTTCGTCGAGACCGAGCTCGACGAGCGCTGCGCGGATTGGTTTCGGGTCGAGGCTCAGGCCGTGGCTCAGGGCGTTGACCAGCATTTTGCGTCGCTGGCCGAATCCCGCCGCGACGAGGCGTCCAAAGCGGTCGATGTCGGCGACGGGGAACCGTGGCGCCGCAAGGGGGTCGATGACGACGACGACGCTGTCGACCCGCGGCGGCGGTGTGAAGGCGCCGCGTCCCACCCGCAGACCGAAGTGCACGTCAGCGACCATCTGGACCTTGACCGACGGCTGCCCGTACGCCGACGAGCCGGGCGCCGCGAGCAGCCGTTCGGCGACCTCGCGTTGCAGCATCACGACAATTCGGTGGGGTCGCACCGCGCTGCCAAGCAGGCCAAAGAGGATCGGCATGGCGACGTTGTAGGGCAAGTTGCCAACGACGACCGGGGCGGGGCCCAGGTCCGCCTCGGCGAGCTGGTCGGCCCAGTTCACACGGGTGGCGTCTCCTTCGATGAGGTCGAGGCGCTCGCCGAAGCGGTCGCGCAGGAGCGCGACGCAGCGTCGGTCTTTCTCGATCGCGCGCAGGTTGCCATCGTGCTCAAGCAGGTGGGCGGTCAAAGTACCGGTCCCGGGGCCGATCTCGTACACGCCTGAACCGGCCACAGGTGCCGCGAGCGCCGCGATTCGCTGCAATACCCGGGTATCGTGTAGGAAGTGCTGGCCGAGCGCCTTGCGGGCGTGGAATCGCTCGCCGCGGTCCGGGCGCGTGTGTGTGTCGTTCATCGCGCTCCTGTGGCCGCCGGCTGTGGCTGGCGCCGCCCGGCCTTCGCGCCAAAGCGCAGATCTGTGCTCGCGAGTGCGTCCAGGCTATGGCGGTCCGCTCGCGCGCCCGCTGCAAACAGGGCCTCGCCCAGCCCCGCGATCATGGCGCCGTTGTCGGTGCAGTATGCGATCGGCGCGGGCCAGCAGTTCAGGCCCTCGGCGGCGCAGCGGGCCGCCAGGTCGCGGCGCAGCTGGCTG
>CALGHC010000007.1 GCA_937915965.1 uncultured Myxococcales bacterium | reverse complement strand
CGCCTCCGCCAATGTCCACATGCAGTAGTGAGATATCAACTAGATGAACATTAACTTTCTCTCCCGCAGGAATCACTCGCTTCCTCTGCCGCGACGGCAATGGTCCACCCTGTGGGCGCTGAGCGCGGCGACGCTGCTGGTCGCGAGCGCGCACGGCTGCGCATCGGGACCGTCGCGCAGCGAATCGACCGGCACCTACTCGGCCGATTCCGCGGGCTCCGCAGACAGTCAGCCGGCCGCGCCCCTCGACAGCGACGGCGACGGCGTCCTCGACGCCGACGAGGTCGTCGCCGGCACCGATCCGGGCCGAGCGGACAGCGACGGCGACGGCGTCCCCGACGGTGTCGAGATCGGCAGCGATCCGTCGTCGCCGATCGACAGCGACAAAGACGGCCTGGCCGACGCGATCGAGAGCGACAGGGCCGACAACGACAACGATGGCCTCGACGACGAACACGACGGCGCGACCGGCTGGCAGCTCACCGATGCGCGATTTGTGCCCTACGCTGTCGCCAACGATGGCGTCGACACCGCAACCGTCGAGGTACGGATCACCGCCGGCGCTGGGGTCACGTCGGTGAGCGTCGGCACGTCGACGGACAAGGGCTCGCCCCTGAAGCTCGCTGCGCCCACGCACCTGGCTGTCGACGGAGCGGCCTACCCCAAGGCCGGGGTGCAGCTGTACGACGACGGCAGCCACGGAGACCGCATCGGCGGCGACGGTGTCTGGAGTCGCGGCGGGCTGAGCGCGACCGGGCAGACGCCCTACGCCGGTGGCCGCATCGACATCATCGAGTTCGACGAGGTGGCGGTCACCACTGCCGATGGCGAAGAGCGCCGTGCGGTCTGGACCGGCTACGCGCAGGGCCACCCCCTCTTCGAGAGCGGCGCCTTTGCCCTGGGGGTGGTTCGCGCCGACAGCCTGCGTACACCGGTCACCGTCGACGCCCAGCTGCAGAAGACCGGTCACCTCTACAATCTGATCGATCCAACCCTCGCCGGCGCGCCCTTTCGGGTGCTGGCGAGCGACCCATCTTCGATGAGGGCGGCGACGACCCTGCTCTTTGACAAGATCGCCGACGTCGACTTCGTCTACGCCTTCTGCCCGTCGCGCGGCCACACCGGAGCAGCCGGGCTGACGGTGGCTGTCTCGAGCCAGGTCAAAGGCATCGGCAAGGGCGTCTTCAACGAGAGCGCCAAGTGGGGCAGCGCCGGCCGCCTGACGTCCTTGGTCTCGTTGGATTTCCAGACCAACGGCCCGATCCTGCACGAGACCCTGCACCGCTGGGGTGTCTTCATCGGCGCGAAGTTTGGCGTCATGGGGTCGCACTGGGGCTACACCGGCGCCAACGGTCAGCTTGGCGGCTTCGATCCGGCGAGCGTTGTCGACATCGGCGACGGCAAATGGACCGTCAAGTCGTTCGGCCTCTTCGCCAATGGCGGCGACTCGAAGCCGTATTCGGCGATCGAGCTGTACCTCATGGGCCTGCTGCCGGCGCAGGACGTGCCGCCCTTGATGGCGTTTGTCGCCGGCAAGAACGCCGGCAAGCAGGGGGGCAAGACGGTGATCGCGGCGACGGCGCTGGTCGAGCACAGCATCGACGACCTCGTCGCGGCCCTCGGCCCGCGCGTTCCCGCGGCCGGCGCCGCCCCGACGGCCTTCGACGCTGCGTTTGTCGTGATCTCCGAGCACGCGCTGGGCGCGGCCGAGATGACCTTCTTTGACCTGCAGGCTGAGATCTTCGGCGGGGCCAAGGGCACTGGCTCGCTGCTCTCGTTCGCGGCGGCGACCGGCGGGCGCGCGACGATGAACACCGCGACCGAGTGAAGCGCGACGGCGGCCCACGATGGGCAGGAAGGGCGGTGAAGCGTGGTGCCTGCCCGCGAAGGGTCCGAGGCGCTCTCTCCAGAGTCGGACAGGCGCTGTCTTCCCGGCGGGACCGGTGCCTCCAACCTCGTCGGACGCAGCTACTCTGTTTCTATCTGCCGGGTCTGCGCGGTGTCGAGCCACGGCCGACAGTCCGGGACACCGCGGACCATCAAGTTGCCGGGCGTGACCGCGTGGGCGAGCCCGAGCGCGTGGCCGATCTCGTGGGCGGCGACGGCGACGCGGCGCTCGATCGGCAGCCGAGACAGGCTCTCGCCCGCCAGCAAGACCAACGCAGGTCGCGTCGCCGGCCAGCCGCGCAGCAGC
>CALGHC010000006.1 GCA_937915965.1 uncultured Myxococcales bacterium | reverse complement strand
ACACACCTTCGGCGATCCCGAGAACGCCATCGCCGCGTCACACCAACCATCGCTGTCGTCGTCGCAGCCCTGATCCGTCTTGCCGTCGCAGTCCTCGTCTACCAGTCCGTCGCAGGCCTCGTCGGTCGGCACAACCTCGCCGACGCATTCGCCGCCGAGGACGCCGGCCAGGCACAGTTGGTCGCCCTTGGTACAGGGCCCCTTTCCGTCGGTACCGACGGCGCCGCCGTAGCACGCGATCTTCGCGTCGTTGTTCGCGTGTGTGCAGCCCAGTTCGCTGTCGCAGGCGTCGTCTGTGCAGGCGTTGCCGTCATCGCAGTCCACAGGCCCGCCGCCGATGCAGACCGCCTCGCCGCAGCTCTGGCCCTCGGTACAGGCGTCGCCGTCGCTGCACGTCGCCGCGGTCGCCAGCGTCACGCAGCCGACAGCCGCCTCGCAGCCGTCCTGTGTGCAGACGTTGCCGTCGTCGCAGTCGACCGTGGCGCCGCCCGCGCAGTTGCCGCCTTCACACCCCTCGCCAACCGTGCAGCTGTCCCCGTCGTCGCAGACTCCGGCTTCGTTCAGCGCGGTCGAGACGCAGCCTCCCGTCAGCGGGTCACAACTCCAGGCCGAGCAATCGTCGCCCTGCTTGCAGTCGACAACGGTCGCGGGGTTCCACTTGCAGTGAGGCTGCAGCCCGCCCTTGTCGCAGTACCAGGTCCCGTTGCAGAGGTTCCCGTCGTCCGCCACCACACAGTCGGCGTCCGCCGTGCAAGGGCAGACCACGGTCTCGCCCGCAACACACCCTCCTTCGCCGTCGCAGCTGTCGTTTGCCGTGCACACCTCGCCGTCGTCGCACCAGACCCCCGCGGCGCCATCTTCCATCGCGCAGGTGCCCTCCTTGGCAAGGCAGACGTTCTTGCGGCACGGTCCGTCGTCGACCGTCTGGCAGGTCACCACGCTCGCGACGTTCACCACGCAGCTGCCGGTCTGCTGGTTGCAGTACATCGTGCCGTTGCACAGGTCGCCATCGTCCTTGCCGGCGCAGTCAGCGTCTTCGGTGCACGTGCACGTGTTGGCGAGACCGACGCCGCCGCAGGTGCCCTGTCCGTCGCAGACCTCGCCGGTCGTGCAGGGGCTGCCGTCGTCGCAGACCGTCAGCATCGGCGCCGACGCTACGACGCAGCTGCCCAGCTTCGGATCGCAGGTCGTGTAGGCGCAGTCGTTGTCGCCGACGCTCGGGCAGCTCACCACCGTCGCCGGGTTCGGCTGGCACTGGCCAGAGGTCAGATTGCAGAAGAGCGTGCCGTTGCAGAGATCGCCGTCGTCCTTGGTGGCGCAGTCGGCATCGCCGTTGCATGGGCACGTCGTCGTCCCGGCGAGGCAGGCGCCGCCCTCGCAATGGTCACCGCTGGTGCACGCGTTGCCGTCTTCGCAGCCGGAGTTGTCGGTCAGGGGCGTCATCGCGCAGGCGGCCGTGTCGGGCTGACAGAGATTCTGGATGCAGGCGGAGTCCTTGCCAGAGGGGCATTTGATGACGGTCGCCGGGTTGGTCTGGCAGGTCCACTTGTCGTCCGTTGGCTTGTCGCAGTAGGGCGCGCCGTTGCAGGGGTTGCCGTCGTCGGCGCAGTCGGCGGGGGCAGCGCACTCGCAGATGAACTCAGGCTGGCAGGTGCCGGTGGCGTCGCAAGCGTACTGGTAGCAGGCTTCGGTGCCCTTGCAGGGTGTGTTCGGCGCGACCAGCGACTTCTGGCATCCGCCCGTCTTGGCGTTGCAGGCGACGGTCGTGCATGGGTCATCGTCCTGCGTGCAGACGATGACCGTTCCGGGATCCACGTCGCACTGGTGGGTCGCGATGTTGCAGTAGAGCGTGCCATTACAAGGGTCGTCGTCGTTGCGCTTGAGGCACTCTGCGTCGACCTCGCAGGGGCAGACATCGGCGCCGCCGCTGCACTGGCCACCTTGGCACTTCTCATTCTCGGTGCAGCCGTCACCATCGTCACACGGCGTGCCGTCCTTGCGTGCGTCGCCGCCAGCGAGCAGGCACTGCGCGTCGATGCAGACCGAGGCTCTGCCCGTGATCTCGCTGCACGACTGCGTGCCGTCCAGGCTGCAGAGCAGCACCCCCTTGCAACGCTCGACCAGCTTGCCCGAGGCGTCGGCCTTGTCGACATCGCAAGGCGAGGTCAGCTGGGCCTCGACAGCGTGGCCCGTGCACGGGCAAGTCGGCGCCCCGTCCAGTGGCGCGTCGCGCACGCAGAAGCTACCGACCTCGCCTTCGACGGTGGTCGTCGCCTTGCACGTCGACCCGGTCGGGCAGCCGTCGGCGCACGGCCCCGCGCAGAAACGCTGGCCGTGGTCGTAGGCCAGGCAGCCGGTGCCGCCCAGGCCGGGAACGGCGCAGTCGATGTCGCCAGTGCACGGGTCGCAGAGCAGCCCGTGGGTCGGTATGCACACCGAGATGGCGTCGCCGCCGCCCGGTGAAGGAGCCGGCGCGCAGATGAAGCCGCCAGGGCACTTCTCGACGCAGGCGCGGGCGCACTGGCGGCCGTCGGGGGTCGGCAGGCACAGGCCGATGTCGCAGTCCGCGCTGGACTTGCACGCGCAGCCCGCTCCACCGGCGCCCGTGCACTCAGCCTCGATGGTCACGTCGGTGTCCTGGGTGACCTCGACCGCCGCGGGCGCATCACCCGAGTCGGCTAGCGCGTCGGCCGTCGCGACGGCGTCGGAGCTCGCGGCAGCGTCGTCACCGCTGCACCCCGGGCTGGTCATCGCGGCGAACACCAGCGCGAGCGCGACGACGCGCAGGAGACGGCGACGCGACCGGCGGGCAGGCAAGGACACGGAGGTTGGCATCGGGTCTCCCGCGCTGGTTCGCGGCGAGGGTAGACCGGCGACGGCGGCGTCGCAACGCGGCAGCGGCGGCGTCTGCGCCGTCGTTTCGCCACCGCCGAGGCGACGAGATGGGGTGCGTCGCTTGGCAGAATCGGCTCGCCCGGGTGCGTGTCGGGTCGCAGTCATCGCCGCAAACTCAGCCTCGTAGTTTGGCGGGGCGGGGACTACAATCGACTAGAGGTATGGCGGCAGGCGTTTGGACAGTCGGAAACGGGATGACCATCCAGCACAGAAGTTTGGACGAACTCGCGCGGCCAAAGGCCCGCTGGTCGGCCGTGTGCCGCGCGGGGAGGGCGCGCTCGGCTCCGGCTGCGGCGGTGGCGGCGTCTAGTCGCGCCCAGGCGCCCGCACAGGCAGTCGCATCGCGCATGGCGCCAAGCGTCAGGATCGTTGGCTGCTTGTGGCTGATCGCGTCGCTTGGCTGCGGGCTCGAGCCGTTGTCGCCTCCCGCGACGCCAGCCGAGAGCTGCTCCGCGGCCGCGTGTCACGGCGCGATCGAGAACATCCACTATGGCGGCCCGCCTCTGGCGTGCGTCGATTGCCACCTCGGCGATCCGACCAGGGCGACCAAGGAAGGGGCCCACGTCACCGTCGACACCTCGTTCAACCCGTCGACGCCCGGCGCCAACTACCTCGCCGATCCGACCCTCGCTCAGCTCGATGCGCTGCCTGAAGAGGTACTGCAGTTCATCAACCCCGCCGACTACAGGGTCGTGCGCAACAGCTGTGGCAGGCCAATGCTCAACGGGGTCGGTTGTCACCAGACGATCAGCGAGAACAGCCTGATCCTCAATCGCGCCACCCTCGCCGGCACCTACGCCGGCGGCGGCTTCATCGCCAGCGTCCAGGACAAGGCGGCACGCTACGGCGTCGTCGCGACTGGCGACCCCCATGTGGCCGAACACTTGCCCAACGGCATCATCGCCGCGCTCGCGGCGCTGCCTGCCGACCCGCCAGCCAGCGTCAGCGATCCAGTCGGCCGGGCCTGGTACCCGGTCTTCGAGCAGCTGTGCACGGAGTGCCACCTCAACCAGGATGGCCCGCACGAACCGGGTCGCTACTACTCGTCGGGCTGCAACGGCTGCCACATGGTGACCGACGACGACGGTCGTACCCGTACGGGTGACGCCACCCAGGACATCGATGAGCGCGGCCACGTCCGCCAGCATCGTTTCACCAACAAGGTGCCGGACAGCCAATGCGCCCACTGCCACACCTCGCATCTGGCACGGTCGATGCTGGCGCGTGGGGTCCGCGAGCGCTCCAACCCGGCCGGCGACCAGGCGATCGGTGGGCCCAACCGTGGCGTCGAGGACCCGCAGCACCACGTCGCTTGGGGAGCCGAGAACTACGTCAAGCACAACGGCGAGCTGTGGAACTACGGCAAGCAGTGGCCCTTCTACATTGAGGATGAGGACGGCACCAACGAGGTCGACGAGACTCCAGCCGACATCCACACGGCCAGAGGCATGGCCTGCATCGACTGTCACAACGCCCGTGAGATGCACGGCGACAAGCATATGGCCGAGCGGATGGACTTCGAGCTCGACGTGCGCTGCGCCAACTGCCACGGCCGACCGGGCGAGCTAGGCAAGCTCGAGTCCGATGCGGGGATCGTCTTCACGGTAGCGGGCACGGCGGTCGGGGGGCGTGGCAACAACGACGTCGTCTTCTCGACCGGCTTGGACGGCTCCATCCTGCAGCGCGGCAAGATCGACCAGATCGACCACCCCGTCACGCAGATTACCCGGCGCACCGACCCCACCCTTGGCAAGTACAACCAGCGTACGCGGATGGGCTGCGAGCTGCACGCCGGCACCGCCGAGGTGCGCAAGGCGCTGAAGGCCGCCGTCAACGCCCTCGCCGCGACCGACCCAGTCGCCGTCGCCGAGCAGTATCCCGGGCTACCGGCGGGCTTCACCTTCGACGAGACTCCCGACCAGGAGACAGACGGTCGCACCGCATGCTTCACCTGCCACAACGCCTGGACCGTCAACTGCTACGGCTGTCACATCTCACGCGACGACCGCCAAACCTACACCAGCCGCATCGACGGCAAGGTCAAGAAGGGCCGGATGACCGTGCACGAACTGAGCGTGGTCGCTGACGCGCTGTCGCTGGGCTTCAACGCCCGCGGTCGCATCTCGCCGATGGTAGGCACATCGATCTTCTTCACTCACATCGACGAGAATGGCGCCCGGCCAATCGACGCCCAGCCGCTGCGCAGCGCCGACGGTCTGGTCGGCGAGGGAAACGTTCATAACCCGGTTCATCACCACACGGTCCAGCGTCAGCCGCGCGACTGCAACGGCTGCCACCCATCGGCGTCGGGCGGCCAGGACGACGCGGCTTTGTTGCGGGCCGTCGGCCTGGGTTCGGGCCAGTTCACCTTCGTCGATGGCGCAGGCAAGACACACCTGCTCGACCGGCTGGTGCTGGGCGACTGGGACGGCGACGGCAGCTGGGACGACCCGGTTGCCATGGGCTTGCCCGAGGCGCTGTCGGCTGTGCAGGCGGTGGTCGGGACCACCCACGTGGCGCGGTCGACGGTCGCGGGCCAGTCGCCGCCGGGGCCGCTCGACAAGACGACCATCAACCGCGTGGTCGGCAACCGGGTGGTGCCGCAGCGGCCGAAGTCGCAGTGACTTCGGAGTGCTCGTTTGGCTGGGGCCGGCAGAGCTGACGAGGTGGCTGGCACCTCGCCGGCAGGGCAAGTCCGGCTCGATGTGCGGAGACGGGAAGCGGAGTCGTGGTACGATGGAGCCGAAGCTGCCGGCTTGCATGAGACGCCGAAAACCACCGGAGGTTCATGGCCACCGCGCCCGCCCTCGACTCTCCTCCGCAGGTCCGCGAGCGCGCACCACGCAATCGTCGCCGAGACGGCGCGACGACCGAGTCGGCATGATCGCGTGGGCACCATCGCCGGTTGAACTCCAACGTCGGCCAGGGCGCCGTACGACGCGATCCGCGGGGGTCGGCGCAAGCCCACGCTGGCGGGCTGTGCGAGGATGTCGATGGTCTGTCGCCCTCCTGCTCACGCTCGCCGTTCTGTCCGCGACACCGGCCGGGGCCGCCTCCGTGCTGCGATGCTCCATCACGGGCACCCACGCCGACGCGGAGTGGAGCGAGAACTTCGCCGCTGACGTGCGCTTGAGCGACCTTTGGTACGGCCAGACCGGCTGCACGCTGGGGTGGAACGACACGTGGCATGTCTCGGCGAATGCCGGCGCCGGGCAGAGCCGGGCCTGGTCGAAACACGAGGGTCAGGAGCTTGGCCAGTCGTATTTCACCGGCCACGTCCGTGCCCTTGGCGGTTGGGACTCCCGTTGGCTGGGTGTGGCCGTGGGCCTTGTGGCCAGCCCGCGACTGCCGCATATGCTCGCGGACCAGGCAATGGTCTGGCCTGTCTACCGACTGCGCCTGGGTCCCCGCGCGTTCTTCTTCCACTCCGCTCTCTTCGACGGCGGACTCACCGGCACGATGCTGCACGCCTGGACCGCGGGAGTGGGAGGAAGATGGACCGTGGTAGACGATGTCCTGGCACTTGAAGCGTTGGCGGTTGGGCACGACTGGATGACATGGAACAGTGCCTTGTCGCTGGCGCTGCGCGTGCTGGGGCCCCGCTTCGGCGTCCATGTCGAGATGCTTTGGGCGACCGACCCCTACGGCAACGACTCCATCTCCCGCGCGGACCGCGATGGCTTCAGCCTCAGCGTCGGCATTGACTACCCAGGAGCTGCGCCGTGAAAGCTGCCTGTCTGATCGCGTTGACTGGGGTGTTCGTGACCTTCGGGAGGGCCGCACCGGCGCTGGCCAATTCGCCGAGAGGGTGCGTCACCCTGGCCTCCGTCTGTGCGCCCCAGCCCGATGCGCTGCTCCTCTGCCGTCCGGAGGCCGACAAATCCGTGGTCGTGGTTGAGGTCCGCAAGGTCACGGACAACGGCCCAGCCCCTGCGGTGGGATCGAAGCTGGCCTCCGTGCATCTGTCCACCCCTGCCAGGAACTCCAGCGGCTGCCAACAGGCCGCCGCCTCCAGCTGCACCGGGGTGATGGTCGTCTACGCTTGGTGGGCGTCCGGCCTGGAGATGCGGCGGGTGGGCACCATCAGCGGGAGTCGGTTTGCGCCATGGGATGCGCCCAGCTGGTGCGCTGCGCTCGATGCCGAGCAGGCGTTGCAGGCCCTCGCGTTGCCGGTCTTCTCCTGCGAAGACCGCATGAACGAGCTGGCCCCGGCTCCCTCGATCGGATCGGGATGTGGCGCCGGCACGGCGGGGAGCCGCGGCACCCTGGCGCTCGCCGCCGCGGCACTGGCCATGCTCGCCTTGCTGGGTCGGCGGGGTCACTGGCTGTGAGCCTCTGGCCTGTCGCGCAGGCGCTGCTGATTACGCTCGCCGTCGAGGTCCCGGTGATCGCTTGGCTGGGCGCCCCCCACAGGCGGCGCTTGGCCATGACCTGCGCCGGCATCACCTCGGTAACCAACGTGGCGATGAACCTGTGGTGGTTCGACCAGGTAGGGGCGACGATCAGCACGCTGGCCGCGGCCGAGGGCGCGGCAGTTGTGATCGAGGCGGGGGCCTATCTGATCGCCGTGCCGACGCGGGGGCCCATGCGTTGTCTTCGGGACTCGGCAGTGGCGAACGGGCTGAGCCTGGTCGTGGGGCTGGCGGTGCCGTTGATCGGGTAGACCGAAGGGGGAGCTCTAGCGAGGTGGCTGGCACCTCGCTGCGTGGCGCCGCAGCCCGCCTTTTCGAACCCCGCTGTTGTGCGCACCGGCCGGCTTCGGCACCATCTTGGCCGCTCGATCTCACAACAAGCGCCGGAGTCATCCGCCATGCTTTGCTTTCCGCCGATCCTCCGTGTCGCCTTGGTCGCCGCCGCGACCTGCCTCTTCGCTGCCGTCGCCGTCGCCGCGCCGCCCATCGCGATGCAGGGCCTGCTGCGCTCCGCCGCTGGCGGCCCGGTAGCCGACGGCAAGTACACGCTGGTCGTGCAGCTGTACGACGCCGTCGATGCCGCTGACTCGGTCTTCAAGGAGATCCACGTCGGTCTCCTCGTCAGCCAGGGGCTCTTCCACGCAGCGCTCGGCGGCGCCGATCCGAAGGTGCCGCCGCCGCAGTTGCTCTACAGCGATCATCCCGACCTCTGGGTCGGCGTGTCGGTCGACGGCGATCCCGAGCTGCCGCGCGTCCGCCTTGGCACCGTCCCCTACGCGCGCCACGCCGACGTCGCCACCGCGCTGGCCGGACCGCTGTCGGGTGCGCAGATTCAGGTCGCTTCACTGCCCGACACCGCGCTGGCGTTTAACTACGCCGGATCGAAGTCCAAAGGCGGCGCCGCTGAGGAGGCCGTGCACGCTACCCTGGCCGACAAGGCGCTGGTCGCCGACAAGGCGACATCGGCAGACACCGCGGCGCAGGCAGACCTCGCCAAGAACGCGATCTCCGCGACCAGCGCCGACGAAGCCAAGAGCGCACAGACGGCGGCGAAGCTGCAGTGCACCGGCTGCGTCACCCTCGCGCACCTCGCTGCTGACGTCGCCGAGGGCTTCGTCTCGACCAAGGGTGGCAAGATCGACGGCGCGCTCGAGGTCGGCGGCGGCGTCGACCTCGCCGGGTCGACCTTGAAGAACGCCCGCCTCGCTGCGATCGACGCCGGCCAGGACGCGTGCGGCGGCGACGACGTCGGCCGGGTCGGCGTTGATGCCAAGAACGGCAAGCTCTACTACTGCAACGGTGCGACCTGGAAGCAGCTCCTCACCTGCGACGGCGGCTGCAAGGCGGCCGCGGTGGTCGCTTGCGGACAGCCAATCCCAACCGACTGCGGCGACCTCGGTGGCTGCAACGGCACCGGCTCCCTGTGCGACGGCGGCAAGGTGTGCGCGGCCGGCAAATGCCTGGGTCTGGGCGAGAGCGAGGCCAGCGCGGCGAAGAGCTGCAAGGCGATCCTCGACGCGGATCCGGCCGCCGCTGACGGCGAGTGGTGGCTGGACTTCGACGGCGACGGCGGCGCGCCACCGCAGAGCTACACCTGCGACATGCAGGACGGCGGTTGGACGCTGCTGAGCCTCGACGACTTCCAGGCGAGCGCCGACGGCTGGAGCCCAAGCGAGCGGACGACCTGCGGCGGCTTCGGGACGATCTTGGGCGGCTACGGCCAGTTCGGCAGCGGCGTGACCGCGACCCGCACCTGGACCGGGTTGCCCGATCACAGCGAAGCGAAGGTTGCGTTCCGCTACGTCAAGATCGACACCTGGGACAATGAGACCGCCTGGCTGCAGGTCGACGGCAAGCAGGTCTGGACCAAGGTTGGCGGCCACGAGGGGGCTCAGACCTGTGGCAACGGCACCGGCGACGCGACCTGGGACGTGAAGCAGGTGGTCGGTCACACCGCCGCGACAGTGAAGGCGACCTTTGGCAGCACGATCGACCAGGGCGCGACGGACGAAGCCTGGGGCGTCGACAACGTCGCGCTGTGGGTGCGCTAGCCCGCGGCGTTCGCGAAGCATGTTCGTGATTTGACGAGGATTGACGAGGTGCCACCCACCTCGTCGTCCCGCCAGCGGCTGGCCCAGCCCGCCGTCGCTTCGTCAGGCCCCCTTCAAATCCGCCGGCAACAACCCGTAGCTGAGGCAATCGTGGGCAACCCCCTTGAGCTCCATGCCACCGCGTTGCCGCCCCTCGCACCGAAACCCCGCTTTCTCCGCGACCCGTTGTGAGCCCACATTGCCCACCGCGTGGTACAGCCGGATGCGCCGCAAGCCGACGTCATCGAAACCGAAACGCGCCAGCCTGCGCGTCGCAAGCGTCGCGATGCCGCGGCCTGCGTGGGCAGTGCGCGTCCAATAGCCCAGGTTCATGTCTTCCGCGGAGCGCTGGTTGAGACCGCAGACGCCCAGCAGCTCGCCGTCGTCGGGCGCGACGATGGCGAACTCAAACTGCGTCCCTGCGTTCCAGCCCAGCCAGCCGGTGGCGAGAAACGTCGACGCGTCGTCGCTGCCATAACCCGGGTGTGCCCAGGGCATCCACCTGGCCACCGCGTCGAGGGATTCGGCGACCGCAGCAGCGAGCGCATCGCGGTCGGTGAGCTGGAGCCGTCGGAGAAGGACTCCAGGTGCGTCGAGGCGTTCGGGAAGTGACATGGGTGTTCTCCATCTCGGCGCGTCGGCTGACGAGGTGCCACCCACTTCGTTGGTACCTCGTTGGCAAGGCCCCTAGCTACTTGTTGGTGGCGTTGGGGGTCGGCTTGTCGAAGACGACGAACACGTCGCCGCCGTCAGGCGTACGACCCCAGCTCTTGTCGGGAACGATGTCGGCCGGCTCCCAGTTGACCATATCTACGAGCGCCCCGGTTGGATGGTAGATCGACAACGCTTCATCACTGCCGAGCTTCTTGTCCAACACGGGCGAGCCCTCTCCGTCGTGGTTGAAGAAGACGACCAGATAACCATTGGCGGCGATCATCGTGCCCGGCGGCAGGGCCATGGCCACATCGAAACCTTTGGTCTTGCTGTCGATCACGCGCCAGCTCTTGAGATCGATGTCTTCGCTGCTGCCGTTGTAGAGCTCAGCCCAGTCCGAGCCGCTCACATTCCAGTCGCCGATGGCCTCGCCTTTGGCCGACAGCTCGTTGATGAACACCGGCGGCAGCTCCACCGGCGGCACGTCCGCCTTGCCGTCGTCGACTGAACCGCCATCGGCCGCGTCGCCGTGGAGCTGGCCGGCGTCGTTGGCGCCGTCCGTGCCCGCGTCGGCGGCGGCGTCCGTGGTCCCGCCGCCGTTGCTACACGAAAGCAGGGCGCCGAAGAGGCAGGCGACCGTCAGAAAGGCGAGGGACCTCGTCATGTGGTCTGTCATGGCAGAGCGCCTTTGGCAGGGGCCGAGCCGCGATTCGCGGCCGGCGGCGGGGGCAACCCAACGTCGGATCTAGCATCCGCCTCCGGCGCAAACCTGTGTACTAATAAATGTGTTCGGCACAAGGGCGCTCTCGGTTGCGACCGCCTTGGTTTTGACGCCCTCGGCGGTCCCAGGCGTGAAGGCGACCGTCGTGACTGTGACGGCGGCGCCTTTCAGTTCACTGCCCTTGCCGTCGCTGTCGGCACAGCCGGCGGCGGCCGCGGCGTTGGTGCGGACCAGTAGCGCATCGCGGCCGCCCGCTCCGCCTTTGGAGGCGTGACCGGACATGACCAAAGCGCCGGCCGCGGCGTGGCCGACGGCTGCCATCTCGCGCGCCGCGCTGCCTCCGGATCGCCGGGCCCAGGCCAAGC
>CALGHC010000005.1 GCA_937915965.1 uncultured Myxococcales bacterium | reverse complement strand
CGCATCGAAGCAGCCCCACCCCGATCGATCGCCATTTCCGCCCGGCGCATCTAGCCTGTTTTTCTTGAAGGACCGCAACTCCCCGCCGGCGCCGGTCGCATCGCCGTGAATCCACGGGCCTGAGTCTGGTCGGACACCGCCCCCAGTGCCCGTCGCGCCGACTTGCAAGACGGTCCGCCCCAGCGCACGATGCGGTAGCGGCAACGGAACGGGGAGAAAACGCAACGTGGTCGACGCAACCTGCGAAATCGAAGTGCACGCGCCCGCGGGCGTCATCTACGCGGTGATCTGGGACGTGGGCCGCTACCCGGAGTTCCTCAGCGACGTCATCGACGCGCAGGTTCATGCGACGCCCAACGCCAACGTCCAGGAGGCCGCGTACCGCGTGCAGCTCTTCCGCGAGGTCGCCTACCGGGTGCGAATGGTCGGCGATCGCCCAGCGCGTGTGTCGTGGCAGCGGATCGCAGGGGACGACACGGGCGACGGCTATCTGCAGCGCAACGACGGCGCCTGGCGGATCGAGCCCACAGACGATGGCCGCTCGTGCCGGTTGCACTACGAGTTGACCATCGAGTTCGGTCTACCGCTACCCGACGCGATGGTCTCGCGCCTCGTCGACTTCAACCTGCCGACCTTGCTGCGCCAGATGAAGGCGCGCGCCGAAGCGGTCACACGCCAGGCCCAAGGTGGCCTCTGAAGCCGGCCCAAAGGAGCCCGAGATGCCCTACCTCACCGGAATCGAGACGTTGGCGATTGGCCGCGATCAGACCGTCGCGCTGAGCTACGAGGACGGCAAGTTCGTCGACCTCGACGGCGAGCCGGTCGCGCTCCAGGACGTGCTCTGCTACCAATGCGCCAACATGCATTTTGTGCTCGAAGCGGACCCAATCGACTACTGCCCCCACTGCGGCGACCGCAACGGCCGCACCTGGCCGACCTACGAGGACGCGCGCAAGTGGTCTTGGGGGCAGCGCTTTGACTACCTCCACGAGCTCGGCTGCGGCCTGTTCGCGGTGCGCCTCAGCGACGGCAACTGGGTCCCGGCGATCGCCAAGAGCAGCCGGGCGCTGCTCGCGGGCAGCCGGGTGGTCGACGCGAAGGCGCTCGTGCAGGATGGACCACAGTAGGGCGGGGGCAGTGGCCGCAGCCCAACCAGACGAGCGGGCCCGCCACCAAGACGACGGGAGGCGAGACAGGTGAACCAGGTCGACCCGCATGACGACCGCGCTGGACGCGTCGCGACGCGGACCGCTGGTGTCATCATCATCGGCGACGAGATCCTCTCGGCGCGATTCGCCGACCGCAACACCGCGGTGATCCTTGAGCGCATGGCCTGGCACGGAATCCGCGTCGGCGAAGTCGCGATGCTTGCCGACGACGTCGCGCGCATCGCCGCTGTGGTCGCCGACTTCGCCGGCCGCTTCGACCTCGTCATCACCACCGGAGGGGTCGGCCCCACCCACGACGATCGCACCTGGCCGGCCATCGCCCTCGCGTTCGGGCGCGACCTGGTCGTTCACGACGAGATGCTGCACGGCATCGAACAACGCATCGGCCGCCCCCTGACCGAAGAGCAGCGCCGCATGGTGATCTTGCCGGCGGGAACGCGCCTGATGAAGAGCGGCGACGGCTACGTGCTGCACATCGATCACGTCTATGTGCTGCCGGGAGTGCCATCGATGGTGGCCGAGCGGATCGAGGCGATCTGTGCCGCCTTCGCCGGACCGCGGCCCTGGTTGGCGACGGTGTGTTTGGATGTGCACGAGTGGCGTCACGTCGACGCGCTCGACCGCATCGTCGCGGCCTGCCCGGGCGTCGCCATCGGCAGCTACCCGATCCTCGATCAGCGCACGGATCACGACTGGCGGCTGACCTTCGAGGCGGCCGCGCGGGAGACCATCGAGGCGGCCATCGAGATGCTGATCGAGGCAGTAGACGCCGCACATCTGGTCCGGCTGCAGTGGCGGGCCGCGGACGTCGACGGAAGCCGCGACGCGCTGACTACGAGTATGCGGGGCGAACACGGGGGCGAACACGGGGGCGAACACGGGGGCGAACACGGGGGCGAACACGGGGGCAAACACGGGGGCAAACCATGGCCACCCTGACCTCCGTCGATCTGCGCTGCCGTCTGGTCCTGCAGCCGCTGGGGCTGCAGTTCGAAGAGGCAGACAATCTATACGATCTCAACTGGCTGAACATGCGCGCCGGCCTGTTTTGCGGCGGCGACCGCGTCGGTCAGGTGCGCACGCGGCTGCTGACCTGGGAGCTGGTCGAGATCGCCTCGTGGTGCCAGCGCCTCGGGCGGCTGGAGGCAGAGCGTTGGCGGCCCAGGCTGCTCGACTCGGGCCTTCACCTCAGCCTCCGACGCATCGACGAGGGCCGAACCTTCCAGATGTGGGTCGTGGTCTCGGGGGTGAGCGGCCCCCTGCCGGCGGGCTGGGAGCAGCGCTGGCGCGACGCAAGGCTCATCCACAAGGCGCAGGATCTCTACGGGCTGCGCTTCGAGGTCCACGCGACGGCGCTCGGCCTTTTCGCCGAGGAGCTCGCCGAGAGGGCCCGGGTGTGGCCGCTGCGCACGGCGGCAGGCGGCGCCCCGGCCTGACGGCCGTGCCGGGGATGCGCGGTTTGTGACCAAGCCGGCTTGCACGGCTGCAAAGCAACCAAATTGAAGGCAAGAGCTGACCATATTGCAGCATAAAAACGAGACGT
>CALGHC010000004.1 GCA_937915965.1 uncultured Myxococcales bacterium | reverse complement strand
ACCGAGCCGACCGAACCGACCGAGCCGACCGAACCGGACGCACGGCGACGAACGCGATGACGGCCGCGGCGATGGACCCCGCTGCGGGCCGACCTGGCACGGAGCTGCCTGCCGGTCGCAGGCTGCGGCGACGAGCGCCCCTACCGGTCACGCCGATAGCCGCCGCTCCGGCGTCTCCCGGCGCCGACGTGCGTGCGGCTCTTGCGGCGCTCGCCACCGAGGTAGAGGGCTGCACCCGGTGCCCGCTGCACGCCGACCGCCAGCAGGTCGTCCTCGCAGAGGGCGACCCGCGCGCCCGCCTGATGGTTGTCGTGGCGGCTCCGACCGCCGAAGACGACCACGGCGGCCACTTGCTGCAGGGTGCCGCCGGCGCTTTGATCGATCGTATGCTGGCTGCGATGGGACTGGGCCGCCACGAGATCTGGCTCGCCTCACTGGTGATGTGTGGCCCTGGCGACGGCAAGGTGCCGCCCATGGCGGCGCTGCGGGCTTGCACGCCCTATCTGCGCCGTCAGGTCGACCTGATCCGACCGGCGGTCCTGCTCGCGCTGGGCGAAGCGCCGGCCCGCGTGCTGCTCAAGCGACTTGATGCGCCCCTCGACGATCTGCGCGGCCCCTGGCATCCGGTCATTGGCATTCCCATGCTCGTCAGCCACGCACCCGCCGACCTCCTCGCCGGAAATACGGATCACAAGCGCGAGGCGTGGCACGACCTGCAACGGATCATGCAACGCCTCGATCTGCCCCCTCCCCCTCGGTAGGTTGCCGCGACGTGCGCGCCCTGGCCGCCGCCGGCCAACCCTGCGCGGGTGTGCAGCAATTGTTGATAATCTTTTGTAACCTTTTGATATGCGCGGGGAAACGATCGGGCCGCAACTTGACCCCCCTCGGCCCGCCTCGTAGACTCAACGGCTGCTGTCTTGCCCGCGGGGGCACGCGGCCGATCGGCGAAAGGCCCGATCGCGACGTCTGGGGCACGCTTGACGTATCTCCCTGCCACACTCCAACGACCGCGCCGCCTCGACAGCTTCTTGCGCTTCCGCCTGGCGATCGCGCTGGTCGGCGCCGCGCTGCTGTGGCCAGCGACGATGGCCACATCGCAAAGCGCCCAGCGCAACAGCGGCGGCGCGGGTGACCAGGTCAGCCGGCTGGCCCTACCCGCGGGCAACGGCTCGCCAACCAGCCCTGCCGCCGGTGTCAGCGACAGTGATGACAGACCGCTGCGAACCTGGCGCGGTCGCTTCATCACGCTGCGCACCGACGCGCCACCGAGCTACGCGCACGCCCTCCTCGCCAAACTCGACTCTTTCGAAGAGCAGGCCAACGCGGCGTTGGCTCGTCTGCTCGACGTACCCATTCGGCCGGCCGAGAGCACCATCATCGTCTTCGAGTCGCAGGAACGTTACCAACGGCACGCTCGCCGGCACGCTCCTGGCCTGATCAACAATGGCGGCTACTACGACGGCAGCACGCGCACCGTCGTGACCTACCGTTTCAACAACTCCATGCAGTTGTACTTCCACGAGCTGGTGCACGCCCTCATGGGCGAGCAGTTCAACGATCACAGCTTCAGCCGGTACACCCACCGGGGCTGGCCAATCTGGTTCGACGAGGGCATCTCAGAGTACATCGGCTCGTACGCAGTCGACGGCCCGGGCATCCGGGTGCCCGCCCCAAACAAAGGCAAACTGGCGTACCTGGCCAACGCCCTGTCGCACAACGCCTTCATCGACCTCGCCTCGCTTCTCGGAGCCCCGGCGGCGCGCTTCTCGGGCCAGTCGATGAACATCTTCTATGCCGAGAGCTGGGGCTTGGTCGCGTACATCGCCAGCCACCCGATCCACAGCACGAGGCTGCCGCTCTTCTTTCAGCGCATCCGCGCGGGCGAGGACGGCGTCGCCGCTTTCAAGGCCTGCTTCGGCGAAGACCTGGCTGCCTTCGAGGCCTCCTGGCGGGGATTCATCGACCGTGCGGTCGAGGCCGACCGCGGCTGGACCTCCCTCTTCGCCGGCCACAGCATCGACGACTGGACTGTCCATGAGGGCGGCGACTGGCACGTCGAGCTGGGCGACATCGTCGGTACCGGCGAGCGCAACTACAACTACCTCATCAAGAGTGAGATCCCCCGCCACGACTTCGTCTACGAGCTGGATCTGCTGCTTGAGCGGGGCACCGTCGGTCTTATCCTCGGCAACAACTACCACGGCGAGTACCCGTACTATTACCTGATCGACGTCGCCCGCGACGCGGTGATGCTGCGCCGATCCTACAGCGCGACCCGGATCGAACCGGTCAAGCAGGCGTTCGCGGAGCTACCGATAGGCCGATGGGTGCGGGTGCAGGTCCGCTATGTCGACCGGGTCCTGAGGGTCCTGGTCGCCGGCCGCGAGGTGCTTACTGCGCAGGGCGACCGCGACTCGTACTCGCTGTTTGGCCTGTATCTCTACCACGCCAAGGCGCGCTTCCGGAACATTCGCCTCAAGAGCGAGGGCAGCGTCCCGCAGTGGGCCACGGCCAGACAAAGTGATCTGGTCCAACCGGCCGGCGCCGGAAGCATCTCGCCGGGCGCGTCCCTGGCGCCGCGGCTGGCGACCACCGCCCCTGGAGCCGGCCCGATCGCGACCCCTGCGACCGCGGCTTCAACTCAACCGACGCGGCACTAGACCAAGGCGCGACACGGTGTGGGCGACGGCGGCGACGCGGCCGACGTTCGGACTTGCCGGCAGGCATTGATGGACGAGCGCCATCGCGGGCCCATGGTTTCCAGCCGGGTTGATCTTGCGGCTGTGCCCAGGACACCGATAGGCTCCGGCGCTGCCTAACCCCGGACGGGCCAGCAAGGGAGTCTATGTACGGCGTGCTGCTCATGCTCTGCTTGACCGCGGTCGCAGCGGTGGCCCTCGCCACCAGCGGGGGCCCGATGGCGATCGCGGCGATCGCCGGCGTGGCCGTCTTGGTGTGGGCAACGCGGCGTCCGGTGTATCTCGCCGGCCTGACGATCGTGAGCGATCATTTCTCTTTTCGGTTCGCTAATATCATGGGATTTATTGTAACTCCGGTGAAGATCATCTACCCGATCTTCGCGCTCGTCGTTATCTTGAACGCCGTCCGTGAGCGAAAGATACAGCCCGTCCCCAAGACGCTATTCATTGGTTTCCTGCTGCTTGCAACGCTGCGTTTCATGTCCGAGCTGCTGAGTCCCTACGGTGCGGATCTGAGCTGGGTGCAGGAGTTCGGCTCGACTGTGTTGCTGATGATCGCGCTCAGCCAGGTGATCCGTTCGCCCGAAGATCTGTACCGAGTCTTCATCGTTCAAGCGATCGCGATGGTCGCAATCAGCCTCTACGTCGTGAACGAAGTGCCTTGGAGCGCGATGCTGATCGGGCGCGGCGATGTGCGAGCCTACGGACCCACCGGCCAACCCAACGAGCTCGCATCGGTTGCCGCCGCCTATTTCCCGATCGCTCTCATCTTGTTCTACTACAAAGGCGGCGAGTTGAGCATCCGCGTGATGGCCGCGATCGCCGCCGCTGGCGCCCTGTACTGCCAGTTTGCGGCTGCCTCGCGTGGCGGCACCGTGGGACTGATCGTAGGGCTCTTCGTCATCGTCTGTATCGGAACGCGATCGTGGAGCTCGCGACTGGCGGCGGTGACGGCCGGTTCAGTCGCCCTTGTGATGATCATCGCCGTCGCGCCAGATTCTTTCGAGCGCCGAGTCATCGCGGCGGTTGACCCCTCGGCAAGTAGCGAGCAGCGTTCAGATCCTCTCTCCGGGCGGCCGGAGTTGATCAAGTTCGGCCTGAAGCTGCTGCCAGAGCGCCCGTGGTTGGGCCACGGCTCGGCCGGTTTCAAGTACAGGCGCAGCTTCCACGAGCCGGGGATGCACATCTCGCTGCACTCAGCTCCGCTGCGGGTGGCGGTTGCCAGCGGGATCCCTGCCGGGCTGCTATACGTCGCGCTGGGAATCGGGGCGCTGCTCGCTGCTTGGAAGAGCCGACAGCTACTACGCAATGACTATCTTCTCCCGTCTGCGCTGGTGGGCAGCATCACCGCGAGCATGATCATGTCGAGCGCCTCCACCGAGGTCTTCGCGCCCAGCCAGTGGGCTCAAATCTCGCTTGCCTACTTCATCCACAAGGTGGCAAGCAGCAGGCCAGCGTCCGAACCCGACTCCGTGCCGGTACGGGCCGAAGCCGAGCAGACCGCCCTGTCTTGATCCAGCGTCTTGAACCAGCACGAATGCGATTGATCCCGTGTGAGTAGCAAGATCCGCGCGGGGTGAATACGCGGTCGGCTGTGCGAAGGCCTCGCCTTGGGCCCGAGGTGCTTGCCGCCGCGAGCACCCCAGGGCGAGCGCGGAGAGGCCGACGACCGCACGCGAGAACTGTGATTTCCTTGCGATCGACAAGGGAAACGCGATCATCATGAGCTTGCGGCGTAACATTTGGCCGCTGGCGCGCCCGTAGGCGCGAGCGAAAGGAGGCGACAGAGGATGGCCATCTCCACCGTGGCGGCGACGCGCGAAGCTGCCGAGGCGATCGAACGTAAACTGGGGCCCACGCGTGCGCCGATCGGTCTGGTGCTCGGCTCGGGGCTCGGCTCGCTCGCCGATCGACTCGAGAACCGCCGCGCCATCCCGTACGGCGAGATCCCGCACTTCATCGCGTCGACGGTCAAGGGACACGCCGGTGAGCTGGTGGCCGGACACTTCCAGGGTCACGACGTGCTGGTCCTGTCGGGCCGTGTGCACATGTACGAGGGGCACTCGGCGACCAGAGTCGCCTTGCCAATTCAGGTTCTGGGTGCGCTTGGCATCGACGTCCTGATCGTCACGAACGCTTCGGGTGGGGTGAATCCAACCTTCGACCCCGGCGACCTCATGGCGATCTCCGACCACATCAACCTGCTCGGAACGAGTCCCTTGAGCGGGCGCAACGACGCGCGGTTGGGGCCGCGCTTCCTCGACATGTCGGTCGCCTACGACGAGGAGCTGCGCGGTCTCGCCAAGCAGGCCGCTGCCCGGATGGGCCTGACGCTGCGTGAGGGCGTCTATGCAGCCGTACCCGGACCCAGCTACGAAACGCCCGCTGAGATCCGAATGCTCCAGATTATCGGCGCCGACGCGGTCGGCATGTCGACGGTGCCCGAGGTGATCGCGGCGCGCCACATGGGGGTGCGCGTGCTGGGCCTGAGCTGCGTGGCCAACTACGCCGCGGGCCTCGCCGAGGGCCTGCTCAATCACGAGGAGGTCGCCACGGTTGCCGCGGCAGCCGCCGACAACATGATCGACCTGCTCGGACGGGTGGTCCGCGAGCTGCCCGACCTCGCCGCGCACGAGCGCCGAATCTGGGGCTGATACGCAGCGCTTCTCGGAGCCGATCGCACATCCAACAGGAGACGCCTTGAGCCCACACCGCAACCCACCGGTCCTCGGCCCGGTCGTCGCCGATCTCTACCGCCGCGCTCAGGCGGTCCGTCGCCATGCCTACGCGCCGTATTCCGGATTCCGCGTCGGGGCGGCCCTGCGCGCAGCGGATGGGCGCATCTTCACCGGGGTCAACGTCGAGAATGCCTCGTTCCCAGTGACGATCTGCGCCGAACGCGGCGCGTTGATGGCGGCGATCGCCAGCGGCGCCGAGTCATTTGACGAGCTGGTCGTGGTCACCGACGCCGAGACGCCGGCGGCGCCGTGTGGTCTGTGCCGTCAGATGCTCGCTGAGTTCGGTCTGGATCTGGTGGTGACCTTGTGCGGGCGCAGCGGACCAGCCGAGAGGGTGCGCCTCGGCGAGCTTCTCCCCTACGCCTTCACGCGGGCGAGCTTCGAACCGCGCCCCGACCACGCGCTTGCGGCCGGCCACGAGCCGACGGTCTAGACCAGCGCTACCCCGCGGTCTGGGCCGACCACCTTCCCACCGTCCAGAGTTAACGCGCCCTGGCGAAAGCGCGGCGAGCGCGCCGCGGACATCTGCGGTGCTCAGCCCACGTCGCCCGCCGTCTTGCCGACAATGCATTCCGCGACGACGTACGAGGCGACATCCGGGGCGAGGCTCCCGGCGCCGAAACCCGCGTCGAAGCCCAACTCCAGCGCGACCTCGTGCGACAGGCGGGGCCCCCCGCAGATGAAGAGCGCGGCCTCGCGCAAGCCCTCCGCTTCGGCCAGATCGATGAGGGAGGCGAGGTTGAGCCGATGACAGTCTTTCTGCGTGACAACCTGGCTGACCAGCACCGCGTCCGCCCCAAAAGCCCGCGCTTCCTCAAGCAACACCTCGTTGCGAACCTGGGCGCCCAGATTTCGGACCTCGAAACACTTGTAGGCTTCCAGACCCTTCTCGCCATTGTATCCCTTGACGTTGAAGATCGCGTCGAGCCCGACCGTGTGGGCGTCGTCGCCCGTGCAGGCGCCGATGATGCGCAACTTGCGGTCGAAGTGGGTCGCCCACAGCGACTCCACATCGGCCTTGGCGAGGCGCCGCGAGCCCACCTTTGGCACGGAGATCTGAGTGAAGTCAACGGCATGTGGACAGCGCGCGTAGACGATCACGTAGGTGTAGCCCTCGCCCAGATCGTGGGCGTGGTAGACCTGCGGTTCGAGCAAGCCCATCTTTCGGCACAGCTCGCGGCCCGCCTCCTTGGCCTCGTCGCCACAGGGCACAGGCAGTGAAAACGACAACATGATCTGACCGTCGTCGAGGGCATCGCCGTAGGGGCGCACGTGCTTGAGATCGACCCGCTGCGGCCCGCGCGGGCGCCGCCGGCCGCTGGTCTCGACCGACCCGTCGATATCGGCGCGGTGGCTCATGGGGTCCATCTCCGCTCGGTATCGAATCCGTTGCGAGCGACCAACTCCGCGGTGATGGGCGCTTCACTCGGATCCCAGTAATCGTCGGCACGCACAAATACGCCGTCGAGACCACGGCCACCGTCGACCGAACGAGCGATATCGGCGAAATGACCCGCTGCGAGGGTGTTCATCAAGCCAACTTCGGCGATCTCGGCGAGCAGCACCTCTGCCTTGACCAGGGTCGTGCGGGCGTGGGCGACGATCAGCCCATCGGGACGGAAGGCGAGCTCGGATCCCAGCGACCGGGCGCTGCGAAAGATCATCTTCGCGGTCTCGAGGGCCAGATAGCGATCGTGAATGTGCGGCGTGTGCATCGCCTCGGTCAGCATGCCGAGGAGCTGGACCCCCTGACCGGTCATCACCCCAACGAGGTCGAAGAGAGCGTCCTGGACGTGACCGCGCATGATGTTGCCGGTCATATGCCGGGTGGGTGGCATGTACTTGATCGGACAACCAGGGAAGAGGGTTCGAACCAGCGCGGCCTGGGCGATCTCAAGCACCAGACCATCCTCGCGCATCGGATCGATCTCCATGGCGTGACCAAGGCCGAGATGCTCAGTGGCCAGGCCCGATCCACGAGCGATCGCCTCGTTGATGAGCGTCGAGGCGATCACCGTGTGGGCGGCCTCCACGGCCTCGGCGGTAGTCAGGTAGTTGTCTTCACCGGTGTTGATGATGATGCCGGCGAGGGCCGAGAGCCGGCGCGAGAGGCGCTGGTCGCACAGCGTGCGCTGCATGTTGATGTCGCGAAAGAGGATGCCGTACAGCGCGTCGTTGAGCATGAGGTCGAGGCGCTCGAAGCCGCCCATCAGCGAGATCTCCGGCATGCACAAGCCGCTGGCGTAGTTGCACAGTCGAACGTAGCGGCCTTCGGCGGCGCCGACCTCGTCGAGCGCGGCGCGCATCAAACGGAAGTTCTCCTGGGTCGCGAAGGTGCCGCCGTAGCCGACGGTGGTGGCACCCTCGGGCACGTAGTCAAGCAGCGACTGACCGGTCGACCGGATAACTGCGATAATGTCGGCGCCCTGACGAACCGCGACGCGGGCTTGAACGATGTCCTCGTAGATGTTGCCGGTGGCGACGATCACGTAGAGCAGGGGCTGAGCGCCGCTGCCGTCGCGGGCGATCAGGGCGTCGCGCCGGTCACGGGCGGCGAGAATGCGGGCGATGCCAGCGGCGGCGAGGCGATCGCCGAGCGCGTGGACCCGAGCGAGCCGAGCCGGATCTGCGCGGGTCGCGGCAACCATGGCCGCCACA
>CALGHC010000003.1 GCA_937915965.1 uncultured Myxococcales bacterium | reverse complement strand
AAGATGGCGCCCGGGCACAGACCACCGGAGGACCCCATGGAATTGACGCGACGACAGACCGGAGCGCCGCGCCGCGGCGTTGGCTTGCCACTGCTGGGCCTTGCGCTCGCTCTCGCGTTCGCGCCGGAGGTCGCGGGCGCCGTCGAGGCGACCGCCGGTGGCTACACCTTCCCGGCGACCTTGCAGGTCGGCGGCGACCAGCTGCAGCTGGTTGGCGTCGGGCTGCGTACCAAGTGGATGGTCAAGGTCTACGCCATGGCGGTGTACCAGAAGACCGCCCGCCGCGACGCCGGCCACATCATCCGGGCCGACGAGCCCAAGGTCATCTGGATCCACATGCTGCGCACCATCAGCGACGAGAAGATGCGCGACGCGATCGAGGCAGGTATCGAGTCGAACAGCGCCGCAGCGGTGCGCGCGCAGATCAAGCCTCTGGTCGACCAGGTCAAGGCGGCCTTCAGCGGCGATGTCCGCAAGGGCAGCGACATCCAGTTCCGCTACCGACCGGGCCAGGGCACCGACGTGCTGATCGCCAAGGCGACCAAGGCCAAGCTGCCGGGCAAGGACTTCATGGTGGCGATGTGGTCGATCTGGTTCGGTCGCCATCCCGCGGACGGCGACCTGCGTGACGAGGTCCTCGGCAAGTAGGCCAAACGCTGTGGCGCTGGCTGCCCCGGTGGCGCCTGGCGCGCTCTGTTGCCGGCCGCCGTCCCCAGAGGATCCGGCCGGCTTCCCTACAGGATGTAGTTCTCAAGGCGCGGGTCTTCGACGATGTCGGCGAGCGCGGCGCGCACGAACGTCTCGTTGACGTCGATGCTCACGCCGGCCATCTCCGGGGCCTCGAAGCTGACCTCTTCGAGCAGGCGCTCCATCACGGTGTGCAGGCGGCGCGCGCCGATGTTCTCCTGCCGCTCGTTGACCTCGCTCGCCGTACGGGCGATGGCCGCGATGCCATCGACGCTGAAGGCGACACTCACTCCCTCGGTGGCGAGCAGCGCGCTGTATTGTCGCGTGAGGCTGTTCTCCGGCTCGCTGAGGATGCGCACGAAGTCGGCCTCGGTGAGCGTGTCGAGCTCGACGCGGATCGGGAAGCGCCCCTGCAGCTCGGGGATCAGGTCGCTGATCTTGCTCATGTGGAAGGCGCCCGCCGCGATGAAGAGCACGTGATCGGTGCGCACCATGCCGTGCTTGGTGCTGACCGTCGAACCCTCGACGATCGGCAACAGGTCGCGCTGTACACCCTCGCGGCTGACGTCGGGGCCCGAGCCACGCGACTCGCGGCCGGCCACCTTGTCGATCTCGTCGAGGAAGATGATGCCGTGGTTCTGGGCGCGGTCGAGGGCCTCGGCGGTGACCTTGTCGTGGTCGACGAGCTTTTCACTCTCGACCGCGGTGAGCAGCTCCATCGCCTCCGCCACCGTCAGGCGGCGCTTGCGGGTCTTCTTGGGGAAGAGGTGGCCGAGGCTCTCGCGCAGGTTGATGCCCATCTCCTCCATGCCGGAGTTCGAGAAGACCTGCATCGTTGGGTTGCGATCATCGTCGACGTCCAGCTCGACCTCTTTGGCGTCGAGGTGGCCGTCGCGCAGCAGCCGCCTGACCTTGTCGCGGCGCTCGCTGTCCTCGCCGCCAACGTCGACGCCGGCGACGTTGCCCGGCAACAGCGCGTCGAGCAGCTGATCCTCGGCGTGATCGCGTGCCTTGTCGCGGACCATCTTGATCGCCTCTTGCTGGACCATCTCGATGGCGACCTCGATCAGGTCGCGCACCATCGACTCGACGTCGCGACCGACATAACCGACCTCGGTGAACTTCGAGGCCTCGACCTTGACGAACGGCGCCCGCGCCAGCTTGGCGAGACGGCGGGCGATCTCCGTCTTACCCACACCGGTCGGGCCCATCATGATGATGTTCTTTGGGGCGATCTCGTCGCGCAGGTCGGCTGGAACCTGCTGGCGACGCCAACGGTTGCGAAGCGCGATCGAGACGGCGCGTTTGGCGGCCGCCTGACCGACGATGTAGCGGTCGAGCTCGACGACGAGCTGGCGTGGCGTCAGCTCGTCGGCCCCGGCCGGGCTCGCGGTGGCGGTGGTCTCAGGCCGTTTCGTTGTCACACTCATTGTCACTCTCCAGCGCTTCGACGGTCAGTGAGCCGTTGGTGTAGATGCAGATGCGGGCGGCGATCGCCATCGCCTCGCGGGCGATCGTCTCGGCGTCGAGGCTGGTGTGGCCGACAAGGGCGCTGGCGGCTGCCTCGGCGTAGCGGCCGCCCGAGCCGATCGCCGCGACCCCGGAGTCGGGTTCGATGACGTCGCCCGATCCGCTGATGATCAGGGTCTCGTGGGCGTCGGCGGCGATCAGCAGGGCTTCGAGGCGCCGCAGAGCCCGGTCGGTGCGCCAGTCCTTGGCGAGCTCGACCGCGGCGCGCCGCAGGCCGCCGCTGTAGGCCTTCAGCTTGCCCTCGAAGCGCTCAAAGAGGGTGAACGCGTCGGCGGTGCCGCCAGCGAAGCCGACCAGGACCTTGCCGTCGTAGAGGCGCCGGACCTTGCGGGCGTGGGCCTTGAGCACGGTGTCGCCGAGGGTGACCTGACCGTCGCCGACGACGACGACGTGACCGCCGCGGCGGACACACAGGATGGTGGTGCCTCGTGGCGAGAAGGACGACATCGCGGGCCTCCGGAGCGGGCCGAGCGGCGGAGTTGCTGCGCCGGCCAGGCTGGCACCAAAGCACGCGCGGCGCCGGGCGCAAGGCGGTCACCCCCCCACGATCCACCGCTTCTGGCGCAACTCTTCGTTGTTGCGTCGGTTCGCTCCCTGCGGCGTACACAAGTACGCCTCAGTCGCTCACCTCCTTACGCCTTGATTTGCATCCAGAATCGGCGGCCGGGGAGAATTCGGGTGGTGGATCCTGTGCTGCGACCCAGCGCCTGACCTGCGCGTTCGGGCTCGCTCGCAGCGAACGCCGCTTGCAAGCTTCACAAAACGGGCAAGGGGTAGTCATGCCGCCGAACCTCGGCTAGAAGCCGACCACGAGATCGCCAGTCCAACGAGTTCGCCCAACCAAAGGAGACGAGGAAACAGCAATGCCCGAGAATCTGCTTTCGCCCGAATTGATTACCCAGCTCACCGGTTACGCCATCCAGGTCGTCGGCGCCCTGGTCGGCCTCTTCATCGCCAACCTGGTCTCTTCGTGGCTTGCCGGAGCGGTGACCAAGAGGCTGACTCAGGCCAAGTTCGACGTGACGCTCACCCGGTTCTTCGGCAAGTTGGTCCGCTACGCGATCCTGACGATGGCGGTGCTCGCCTGTCTGGGCATCTTCGGCATCGAGACCACCAGCTTCGCGGCTCTCATCGGCGCCGCCGGTCTCGCCGTCGGACTCGCCTTCCAGGGGACTCTGGGAAATTTCGCCGCGGGCATCATGTTGCTGACGTTTCGGCCATTCGCTGTCGGCCAGGTGATCACGGCAGCAGGCACCACCGGCAAGGTCGACGAGATCGGCTTGTTCACCACGACCCTCGACACCGCGGACAACCGCCGCTTCGTCATCCCCAACGGCGCGGTCTTCGGGGCGACGATCGAGAACATCTCGCATCACCCCCATCGCCGCGTTGATGTCGCCGTGGGCACGGACTACGGCGCCGACGTCGACGAGACCCGCCGGATCCTTGAGACAGTCATCGAGGCGCTGCCCTATTCGGTCGAGGGCAGGGCCCACCAGATCTTCTTGGCTGGATTGGGTGCCTCGAGTGTCGACTGGCAGGTGCGCGTGTGGTGCGAATCGGCCCAGTACTGGGACTGCCATCAGGCGACCATCGTCGCGGTCAAGAAGGGGCTGGACGGCGCCGGAATCGGCATCCCCTTCCCGCAGATGGACGTGCACCTCGACCCGGCGGCCGCCGCCTGAGCGCGCGACGCCTGGTCACAGCGCCGCTGTCGGGCCGGTTCGACCCCAGCCGTCCGCGAATTCGCGTCGCCACCCAGGCCTACTCCCACGGCAGCGTGGTCTCATGCGGGCCGACAATCGGCGGCGGCGCCGGACCGCTGCGCCGCCGTCGCCGCGGCTTCTTTTTGACCTTGACCGGAGCCAGGTCGACCGTGTCGACCGCGTCGACCGCGTCGACGGCGTTGTCCGCGTCGCCGTCGTCCGTTGCCGCGCCATCTGTGTCGTCCCTGACGTCGCTATCGGCCGACGCGGTGCCGTCCTCGACGACGTCCGCTTCGGCGACATCCGTCTCGGCCGCCGCCGCCGGGCTGGCGTCGAGCTCGGCGACAGTCGGCGGCTGCAGCGGCTGCACCATCGGTTCGACGACCGCGGCCGCCGGCTGTCTGGGGCCAGAGCGCATCGCGAAGAGCGCCAAGGCCGCGCCGACGACGCCGACGAGGCCGACAGCGATCAAGATCAGCAGGCCCCGGGGGCGGCTCTTCGTCTGTGCCGCGGTGGGCTTCTTCGCTGCGGCTGCTGGCGCCGCCGCCGCTTTGGGCGGTGCCTTTGAGCGAACG
>CALGHC010000002.1 GCA_937915965.1 uncultured Myxococcales bacterium | reverse complement strand
TCAGCCGGCCCCCAAAGCTGGTGAGCGAAGCTCGCCGCGCCGCCGACGGCGACCCCGGTGGTCGGTCCCGACGTCTGGCAAGGCGATCTGACGCGGGGCGCGCAGGGGCCGCGCGTGGTCTGGGTGCAAGACCGCCTCGTCGCGCTCGGCTACCTGAGCGCAGCAGAGAGAGCCACTGGGCCCGGTGTTCTCGGGCCGCGCACCGAGCGCGCCATCCGCGAGCTGCAGCGCGCCAACTCCCACGGTGCCACCGGCGCCGTCGACGAGGCGACCCACAGCGCGCTGCAGTCCGGCAAGCCGCGGCCGACTCCGCCGCCCCCCAGCGATTCGCTCGGGCAGCCACAGTTCGGCGCTGGCAATCCCTATCATCCGCGTTGGGGCGGGCCCAGCCGCCACGGCGAGGGCATCGCGGGAGGCCAGTGCACCTGGTACTGCCGCTCCGTCCGTCCCGATCTGGGCGCGTCCTGTCTGCGCCACGCCAAATACTGGGCAGACGACGCCCGCAAGGGTGGATTCCCCGTCGGCACGAGCCCACGTCAGGGTGCGATCGCCGTGATCCCGGTCGGTTCGTTCGGCCACGTCGCTTACGTCGCCGCCGTGCACGCCGATGGCAGCATCGACGTCAGCGAGTCGAACTGGGGCCTCGACGAGCGGATCGGAGAGCGGACCATCGCCGCGGGTCAGGCAGGCAACTACCAGTACGTCTACCACGCCGGCGAGTAGACCAACGCGCGCTTTGTTAGCGCTCTGGTGGCGTCATGAAGTGGCGGAAGAGATCGATCGGCACGGGGAAGATCGTCGTCGAGTTGTTCTCGCTGGCGACCTCGGTGAGGGTCTGCAGGTAGCGCAGCTGGATCGCCACGGGGTGCTTGCCCATCATCTCGGCTGCCTCGGTCAACTTGACCGCGGCTTGCAGCTCGCCCTCGGCGTGGATGACCTTGGCGCGGCGGTCGCGCTCGGCCTCGGCCTGACGGGCCATGGCGCGTTGCATGTCGACGGGCAGGTCGATCTGCTTGACCTCGACCAGGGTGACCTTCACGCCCCACGGATCGGTGTGCTTGTCGAGGATGGCCTGGATCGTCGCGTTGAGCTCGTCCCGTTCGACCAGGAGGTAGTCGAGCTCGTACTGGCCGCAGACGGAGCGAAGGGTGGTCTGGGCGAGCTGGCTCGTCGCGTAGAGGAACTCGGCGACCTCAAGGACCGCGCGGCGCGCGTCGACGACCTGGAAATAGACGACCGCGTTGACCTTTACCGAGACGTTGTCGCGGGTGATCACGTCCTGCGACGGGACGTCCATGGTCACGACGCGCATGTCGATCTTGATGAGCTTGTCGATGCCAAAGGGGATGACGATGTTCAGCCCGGGGCCGCGGACAGTCTCGACGCAGCTGCCGAGGCGGAAGAGTACGCCGCGTTCGTATTCCTGAAGAATGCGCACGCCGGAGAGGACGCCGACGAGCAGGATGAAGAAGAGAATTGCAGGGATCGCGATCATGGTGGACTCCTGTAGGGCGGATGCAGGGGACGGGGCGACCGCCGCGTCGGCCGCATGGTGTCAAGCTGGCTTCGTGTCAAGCTGGCTTCGTGTTCGACTGGCTTCGTGTTCGGCTGGCTTCGTGTTCGGCTGGCTTCGTGTTCGGCTGGCTTCGTGTTCAACCCGCTTCGTGTTCAGCTGGTGGGGCTGGCTCCGACGCTTCGGACGCTTCGTCTCGGCGGGGCTGTGCTGGTGGCGCTGACAGCAGCTCGACGCGCACGCGGGTCGAGTGGATCGACACCACACGGACGCGCGCGCCGACACCGGCGGCCTCGTCGCAGTCCGCAGACCAGTAGCTTCCGGCGAGCTCGACCCTCCCGGGCTGATCCGGCGTGATAGCGCGGAAGACCGTCGCAGTTTGGCCGATCAGCGCGTCGACGCTGCTGGTCGGGCCCCGGCTGCGGGCGCGGACGATGAGCGCGCCGAAGCCGAGCAGCAACGCCGCGAAGCCAAGACCGACGCCGATGAGCACCTCGGTCGCGACCCGCAAGCTGGAACCGGCGTCGGCGTCGGGCACGTCGAAGAGCAGGTAGCCGCCCATCATCAGAGCGCCCACCCCCGCCGCGCCCAGCAAGCCGTAGCTGGTCACGTAGAGCTCGGCGATGAAGAGAGCGGCGGCTGCAACGACCAGGACCAGGCCGATCCAGTTGATCGGCAGCGCCTGGATGCCCAGGACCAGCGCGAGGCAGATACCGCCGACCACACCCGGCACAATCAGACCGGGGCTCTTGAACTCAATGAAGAGCAGGAAGAGACCGACAAGCAATAGCAGGTACAAGAGGTTCGGATCGGCAAGGAAGCCGAGCAGCGACTGTCGTGTCGACATCTCAAAGCGGATGATGGCCGCGTCGCGCGTGTGAAGCCGGTAGACGTGGCCGCCTGCCTGGACGTAGCGGCCGTCGATCGCGTTGACCAGGGACTCGAGGTCGTCGGCGATGAGATCCACGACGCGCAGCTTGACCGCCTCGGCGGCGGTGATGGCGACCGAGTCGCGCACCGCCTTCTCGGCCCAGTCCGCGTTGCGACCGTAGCGCTGGGCGAGGCCACGGACCCAGGCGACGGTGTCGTTCTCGACCTTCTTGCGCATGTCGCCTTCGATGTCGCCGCCGCTGCCGCCGACCGGGTGGGCAGCGCCAAGGTGGGTCGAAGGCGCCATCGCCGCGACGTGGGCCGCCAGCGTGATGAATAGACCCGCCGACGCTGCGCGCGAACCCTCCGGGGCCACCCAGACGATGACCGGCACCTCGGCACGCAGCTGCGCAGAGACGATCTGCCGTGTCGCCTCAAGCAGGCCACCGGGCGTGTCGAGGCGCAGAACCAGCGGCACCCGCAGGCGCGTCGCCTCGGCGAGCGCGTCGCTGAAGAAGGCCTGGGTTGCGCGGGTGATTGGCGCCTCGACCTCGCAGAACACGACGCTCGGCGAGCCGGCCGGCATGGAGCCGGCGCTGGCGGTGGCCTCGTCCGAGAGGGTGACCGGCTCGGGCAGGTCGGCCAGCAGGTCGGCCGCCGTCAGGACGACCGCGGCCCTGGCGACTGCGGACTTGGCGGCAGCCGGCTTGGTGGCTTCGGTGGCTTCGGTGGCTTCGGTGGCTTCCTTGGCCTTCGCAGCTTTCGTAGCTTCCGTAGCTTCCGTAGCTTCGCTGTCGTTGGTCGCCTTCGCGACATCGGCCGCGACGGTCTCCGCGTGGGCGGCCGGCGGCCATGCGCCGCCGATCAGCGCCAGGGAGGCGACCATCAGGATCGCCGCGATGGTTGCGTTGCGCGGCGACGCGGCCAAAACGAAGATCGGCGAAGGGTCAGCCATGGGACGGCTCCTGGATACCGCCCGACTGTAGCACGACACGCAGGGGCTGGCGCCAGGGGTTGCGCCACCCAGGATCCACCACCTGAATCGTCCCCGGCGGTACGGATAGTTGCGAAGTCCCTGCTGGGGGACTGACGGGGCGGCTGGTGGATCAGCCCCGGCTGCGCCCGGAGGCGCCTTGAGCGTCAGCCCTACGGTTCAGGCGCGGGCTCGGGCCCGGACTCGCCCGGAGCTCCGGCCCCGGAGCCCGGGTCGGCCTCTATCTCGACCTCGACCTCGGTCGCGCCCTCGCCTTCGCTCTCTCTCTCCCCCATACGCTCTCTCTCTCCGTCGCCCTCGTCGCCCTCGTCTCCCTCGTCGTCGCCGCCGCCCGCCTCGTCACCCTCCCGAGGGGTGCCGTCGGCGTCGCAGCCCATCATGTCGAGCAGCAGCTCGCCGGGCAGGGCGACGTCGAGGCCAAACCGGCCGTCGCCGGCGGCCAGGACCCGCGCCTGGTCGAGCAACCGGGCGATCTGATGCTCGTCGCGTCGGGCTGCCTCGAAACGGGCGACGGACAAGGCTGCGCCGATCGCCTTGGCGAGGTCGATCGCCTGCGCCGGCGTCTTGGTCTTGAGGTCGATGCTCGCTGCCACCGCGTCGTCGACGCTGAGCTGCAGCTGCCCCTGTTCGAGCGCCATCGCGAGGGCGCGGTCCAGCGAGCCCTCGCCGCCGCCGTCCTCGCCACCGTCCTCGCCACCACCTCCGCCCATGAAGCGAGTTACCCAGTCGCCCGGGAAACGCGCGAACAGACCGACTCCAACCGGTCGCGGCGGCAGCGGCTCGGGGACCGGCGCCTGGCCTTGGATGCGCATCCACGCGGCGCGCAGCTCGTCGATGTCGTGGCCCATCAGCAGCAGGTGTTCCTCGACTCGAGCGACGACCAGCCCATCGCTGGCGTCGCCCATCCGCCAGCCGACCAGATCCGCGGCGATCGGCACACGGGCGTCGCTCCAGCGACTGAAATCGACGCCTCCCAGGCGGCCGCGCACGACGACTACCTCGTCGCTGAAGCCGACGCGGTCGACGTCACGATCCAGGTCGATGCCGGTCTCGTCGCGTAGCTGATCGAGGCCGGCGATCGCCTTGCCGCCTCGGCAGCGCAGCATCCGGTCGACGAGCTCGCTGTGGCGCAACTTGCTGTAGTCGATGATCATCACGCCGCGGTCTCCCAGGCCCAGGGCGCGCTCGACCGGGTCGTCGCGGCCGTCGACGATCAAGGGGAGCGGACCGGTCGGCAACGCAGCGGGCGCCGTCGGTCCGCCATCGTTGGCGGGCCGGCCGTGATCGTCGTCCTTTGCGACGATCGGTGCTTGGTTCGGCGCCTGGTTCTGTGCCGGCTGCGGCATGTCGCGGGGAAAGATCACCACAGCGACGTCCTCGCCACGATCGGTGCCCACACCCGCGAGCACGCCGGCGAGGATCAACAGGCACAGGGCGCAGAGCAGCCAGACCGCACGCCAGGCCCGCGCGCGCGCCACCGTCTCGGTCGGTGCACTCAGGGCATCCTCCTCGGCGTTCGTATCAGCTCGCCCGGCGACTCAACCGGCTGTGTCCATGAGGTGTTGTTCGTCTATTGACAAAGATCAAGTATCGAAACGCCTAGGAGCAGCGGTGGGCGATCCACAGCCGCTGCGCGCCGCCCTTGTTGTCGTCGACCCGCACGCCAGCCATTGGCACATCTTGGCCCCACAGCTTGAACGTCGCGCACTGGCCGCTTGTTCCCATCGTGTCGCACGCGCC
>CALGHC010000001.1 GCA_937915965.1 uncultured Myxococcales bacterium | reverse complement strand
TTGGGCTTAGACCCTAAAGACGTGCAGGCAAAACAGAACTTCGTGCCGCTCATGAGCTACGGCCGGACCAAGCGAGCGGCGGACGCTATGTCCATCGCGCTCGGCCGCAAGCTCGCTCCGCACGGAGTGTTCGTGAACATCGCACATCCCAATCTGGCCTCGACGGCGATGGTCGGGGCGATGACACCCGCCTCGATGCCCTGGTACATGAGGATCTTCTGGCCGCTGATGAAATCGTCCATGCACGGCGACGACGGAGGCAAGAGCGCTGCCAAGGCAGCAAGGCCGATCTTGCACCTCGCGACATCTGAAGAGGTCTCTGAGCAATACGGGCTGGCCTTCGACCCGAAGCTCAAGCCCCTCAAGCTCCACGCGACGGTCGTCAACGAGTCCAATCAAGCGCTGGTAATCGCAGCCATCGATTAGGTCGCGCGACCGTCAACCGGCAGCGCGATACGAGGACCGCTCCGGCGCGGGGGCGTGATCGGTCGTCGCCGCGGCCGAGCCGTCCCGTCGGGGCTACGAATCCCCAGCCGCGAAGAACGCTCGCTTACGCGCCGCCTTGTCGACCTGCTTGCGCGCGTGGCGGTGCTTCTTGCGCGCCTCCAGGCAGCGGGCCTGAGCATCGTTGAGGCTGGCATCAAACCAGTCGCGCCGCTCCGCTCGCCCGTAGGCATCGGAGGCGCGGGCGTACTCGCCCACCTGCTCGAGCAGCTCACCGAGCAGCTCCCAGGCGCCGCCGAATTCATAGCCCTGCGCCAGCATCGCCTCTCCATGGGCAATGGCAGCCCCTGCCTGCCCCACAATGGCGCACGAACGCATGAGCTCCGATCGCGCCGCTGGCCCCACCGCCGCCACCAGATCAACGGTCTCGGCCATGCCCACAGCCAGATCAGGCCGACCGGCGCGGTTGTAGAGCGCCGCTAGGTGCAACCACAGGGCCGCGGCCTCGTCTGCAGTGGGCTGCCCCTCAAGGGCCCGTTCAACCACAGCGTGGGCCTGCCCGAGCTCACCCAGGGCCTGCAGACAGCCCGCCACGTGCAGCGACCACCACGGCGCTGTGCTGCCCTGGGCCTGGAGAAGGCGCAGGGCCACGGCTGGGGTGGTCGGCTCCGCTTGTGGCCGCTCCTCGGTGGCGAAGAAACCCAAATCGGCCAGCGCGATGGCGTGCACTTCGCCCAGGTGCGGTCGCATGCGCGGGCGGTTCGTCGCGGTCTGCGTCTCGACCTCGGCGTCGGCCACCTGTGGCGCCAGACCTGTGGCGGTCGTGTGATGGAAGCGCGGCGCGTGCACGGGGCCGGCGGGGGTCTCGAACAGAAGCTGGCGATCCTCGACCCGGATCCCGTAGCGCTCCGGCTGCTGCTGCATGCGCGAGCCCAACAGCAGCACAAAGGGCGAGCCGTCCACCGGGTGGCGGCCCATGAACTCGATCTCCGCCGCCAACTCGGCCTCGGTGGTGCCCGGAATCCCGACAATGAACGAGAGCTGGGGCACGATTTTCGCTTCTTTGCAGGCGGCGATGAAACGCTCGATGGCGGCCGGTTCGATGCCCTTGTCGATCAGGTTCAGCAGCCGCTCGGATGCGGACTCAATGCCCACGTAGAGCCAGCGCAGGCCGGCTCGATGGGCCGTGCTCAGCAGGTCCGAGTCGAAGCGCTCCTCCACACGCACGCCCTCGGCCCCCCAGCGCAGGTCCAGGCCGCGCTCGAGCAGAGCCTCGGACAACTCGCGCAGGGTGCGCGGCGAGATGGCCTCGTCCACCAGCAGGAAAGAGCGGACCCCATACCGCTCTGCCTGGACCGCCATCTCCTGCACCACGGCCGCGGTGGGTCGGTTCCGGACCCCTGGCGCGTAGGGCCGGGTGTGGCTGCAGAAGGTGCACTTGCCCCAGTAGCAGCCGCGGCTCGTGGCCAACGGGAGCACCGGCTCCGGGGCCAGGTAGTCGGCCAGGGGCAGGCCACCGAAATCGGCATGGGCCAGATCGTCCAGGTCGGGCGGCGGGCCGTGATCGTGCACGCAAGGGGCACCGATGACATCGCGATGGACAACGCCGGGCACGCCTTCCAGGTCCGCGCCCCGGCGCCTCGCGTCCAGGAAGGCGGCCAGGCTGACTTCGGCCTCACCCACGAACAACAGATCGATCCACGGGAGGCCTGCCAGCAACTCGGCCGGTTCCAAGTGGGAGATCATCGCGCCGCCCAGGGCGATGGTCACGCCAATGCGCTCTTTGGCCAGGCGCGCTAGAGCCAGCGCCCAGAGCAGGTTCTGCTCGGCCAGGATGGAGAGACCCAGCACATCGGGCCGTTCCGATTCGAGGCTGCGCAAGGCCTCGCCGAAGAGGGCCTCGACCACGGGCTCCGGCAGCTCACAACGTTGCTCGACGAAGGGCTTCAGCCAGCCGCGCAGGTAGGCCACCAGGGTCCCATAGACCGCGTCGAAGCCCTGCGCGGCCTTCATGTAGCGGTGGTTGCCCTGGTCGTCCCGGGGAAGGGACACGAGGTCACGCCAGATGGAGGCTCCGCGGCCGTGCTCCACCAAGGTGGTGGGGCAGACCTGGCCCAGGGATCGATCGGGATGCCAGGCGCAGAGGTGGGCCGGCGGATGCAGCAGCCAGCGGCGAAACAGGGCCAGATTCCAGTCGACCAGGACAACCTGGACCTCAGGGTTCGATCGGCCCAGAGCGCCCTTGAGCGCCGCGATGCCAAAGGGCGGCGAGGTGGGCGGATGGAACGGGGGGAAGGCGAGCAGGAGCTTGGTCATACCACCAAGTTAGCCTTGCGCGTCGTGACCGGGTGGATCAGTTCGGGCGGTCTGTGGCAAGCGAGGTGGGCCGCTCGTCCGCACGCACCCCGCTCGGGCCCACAATCCTCGGGCACCGTCAAGCGCTGCTGCTGACCGTCGGCCTAAGGCTTGTACTGACGAGGTGCCCCTCGTCACGCCCTGCATGGGCGTGCGGCTGCGCCGCCCCGATGGCACGCCGACTTGCACCGAGATCTCCGGCGCTGGCGCGATGTGCACCGATGCGCAGTGCATTCTTGCCGGCAGCACGACCAAGGTAGTGCGCCTGAGCTGGCGGCGGTCTGCCCACCGAGGCGCAGTGGGATTTCGCCGCGCGCGGGTCCTGTGACGAATCTACTACGACGCCGCGGGCGTGCGATTCGGCATTCGCTACGCCGAGCGATCAGACCCAGAGACCGCATCTGCCACCATCAGGACGGAGATGTTGCAGCGCTTCGGGCCGGAGATCGGCCCGGCAGCCTTGGAGGAGACGACGTTCACCTTGCGATGCGCGCGCTCGCGCGGTAGGTGGCTTGCCTGCTCCGTCTGGCCGTCGTGCGCTGCCTGGTCCTGGCCTTCGCTGGCAGCACCATGCCTGGCGTCGCAAGAGCCCTGAACATCATTAGTGAATTTGGCATCATGACGGTGAGCAGGCTGAATCAAGTGCTGTGCGTCGCCCTGCTATTCGTCCTGAGCGCCTATGTGCTACGATTCTGGGTCGTTGGCTCGGTGTTGATCTGGGGTGCTACAGAGCTGGCCCGCCCCCGTTTCATCGCGTCCGCTCGTCCCCGTGTCATCGCAGACGACCCCGCCGTTCCGGGCTGGTCATCGGCGTAGTGGTCCAACCGGTCGCCATCGTCGCCATGCTGGGCTTGATGACCGTACGACCAATGGGGAGCTTGGGAGCAAGATGAAGAAGCTCGAACGACGCCTGAATCTGACGCCGGTCGTGGCCCTGAGTCTCGGCGCCATGCTCGGCAGCGGGCTGTTTGTGTTGCCCGGGGTTGCCGCGGGTCTAACCGGCCCCTCCATGTGGCTCGCCTATCTCCTGGCGGGGCTGGCAGTCGTGCCGCCCGTGCTCTGCAAGGCCGAGTTGTCCACCGCCATGTCCACCTCTGGGGGGGCCTACGTCTACATCGAGAAGGCCTTTGGGCCGTTTGCAGGCACCTTTGGCGGACTGGCCGTGTGGCTGGTCATGTTGCTCAAGAGTTCCTTCGCGTTGGTCGGCCTCAGCTGGTACTTCCGAGAGCTGGTCGATGTGCCCGAGAAGCCGGCCGCCCTGACGGTGCTCGCGGGCATCGTTACGCTCAACATCTTGGGCGTAAAGAAGGTCGGCAGGGGCCAAACTTGGATGGTGGCCATCTCGGTGGTCGGCCTGACCGGTATTGGACTGTGGGGCTTGAGTTCGCACGTGCCTGCCCTCATGGAGCCCGCCTTCACGGGCGGAGTGAACGGCCTGCTAGCGGCCGTCGCGGTGGTCTACGTCTCATTTGCAGGGGTCACCGGCATTGCGGCGGTCGCCGAAGAGGTGCGCAACCCCGCCCGCACCCTGCCGCTGGCCATGCTGATCTCCTTGGCGATCGCTACTTTTCTATATATCACAGTCACGTGGCTGCTCGCCGGTCACATCTCCGCCCACCTTCCCGTCAGCGAAGGCGGCCTGATCGGTGACTATCACCCCCTGTTCAGTTTCGCTGAACGCGTCGGCGGTCATTCGGTCGCTCTGGCCATCGCCGTGCTGGGGACTTTGACTATGATTGCCATGGCCAACGCTGGTCTGCTGTCCGCCTCCCGCTTCCCGTTCGCCATGAGCCGCGATGGCCTGATGCCCTCGACGTTGAAGGTCGTCCACGCCCGACACGGCACCCCCGTGCCAGCCATCTTGCTCACCGGCCTGATCATGGCCTGTGCGGTCCTCTTCCTCGATGTGCCGAGGATCGCCAAGCTGGCGAGTTCAATGCACATGGTCTCATTCATCGGCATGGCGGTGGTCGTCATCGTGATGCGGGAGAGCAGCCCGCAATGGTATCGCCCGGCATACCGACTGCCCCTATACCCCGTGCTGCCAGTCGTCGGCATTTTGGCCGGCTGCGTCCTGCTCTATGAGCTCGGCACGGTGGGCGTCATCGGGATTGGCGGGGTGGGCGTCCTGGCGAGCATCATTCACATGTTCTACGGCCGCAAGCAGGCCGCCCGCACAGGCGCGCTGCAGAAGATGGGCAGCCGACCCGAGCTCCTGGAGGGCCGCGGACGTAAGCCGAGCGGGGTGCACGCGGCGGTCGCGAGGGGCGACGTGGCGGTGGTGGTGGCCGTCTTCGACGACAGTCCGCCGGAGCCCCTGGTCGAGCTGGGCGCAGGTCTGGCAGAAGGACGTCAGTTGGCGGTCTTCCACCTCAGCGAGGTGCCCGACCAGATGGAATTGGAGGACTTTGGACCCGCCAGCCTGCTTGACGCCGCACTGGAGCGACGGACCACCAACATGGGCGTGGCCATCGGCGCCCACCTCCACTACCAAGGCGTGCTCTGCCGGGACCTCAAGCAGCAGATCTACGACATCGCCCTGGATCTCAATCCAGACTGGGTGCTCTTTCGCTGGCAGGACCAAGGCCGCCACGCGGTGTGGGTGCGTAACCCCATGGCCTGGCTGATATCACACTTGCCGTGCAATGTCGGAGTATTCAAGGACGCGGGCGTGCGCATCTTCCAGCGCATTCTGGTCGTGGCGGAGGCTGGACCACACGACCAACTGCTCGCCCACACGGCCGATCTATTGGCGGACATCTCCGGAGGCGAGATCTCCATCGTCGGCCACGTCACAGCCCAGAACGATTCCCACGCAGAGCGGGCGACCGACCACTATGCCCGGGCGCTGATGCGCCTGGTGGACGCGCCCGCTGACTCTCTCATACTGCCCCTCGAGGGACGGCTGCAGCGACTGATCAACATGACCGCGCAGTACGATCTGCTGATCATCGAAGAGCCCGTCTACCGCCCCTTCCACACGAGCTTCCGCCGCTCCTTCGACGACAAGCTGATCGACGGCGCCCGCTGCAGTGTCCTGCGCCTGCGCATCCCTCACGCGGCCGCGCCCGAGGACATCGACCAGCGCACCGGTGTATTGCACGAAGGCGATGCGCTGCTTTGCCGTATGCTCGACCCGCGGTTGGTGATTCCCGAGGCCCCGTGCGCCCGAAAGCGGGACGCGTTGCGCGAAATCGGCAAGCGCTACGAAGCTGTCTACGGCGTCGACGCCCGCGAAGTGGTGGCCGGACTGTGGCATCGTGAGCGGCAGCACAACTCCTTGCTCGGTGGCGGTGTGGCCCTGTGCATGGCAAGCGTGGCGCACGCCAAGACGCACCATGTGGGCCTGCTGCGGCTGGAGACCCCCATCGACTTCAATAGCCCCGGAGCCGAGTTCGCCGAGATGATTCTCTTCTGCATCGCGCCCTCGCCAGATCACCACGTGCTGGAGGCATTGTGGCTCGCAGTGCAACGGTTGGTGATCCGAGTGGACCTCGTGGGCAGCTTGGACGGCGTGCACGACCCTGATGCCGTGGTGGCGGTCCTGACCGCGCTCTGCCAGGAACACGCCGAAGATTGACTCGATTGCTGCCCGTCCCGTGCCAAATGTTGGTCGACATCGCCCGGGGCGCAGATCAGGCAGCTTCGTTGGGGGGGCCTCCGTCCCACAGCGCCAGGCAGCCGGTGCGATTTCCTGAACCGCCAACGAGGTGGCTGGCACCCCGACACCCGACAAATGCGCGGCGCCCCGACAACTGCGCGCCCTGGCACATGGAGTCATCTGGCCAATTCAACAGCACGCTCGATGACACGGCTTCGGTCGGCGACAGCACGCCCGCCCCCTCTACCACCCGCAGCCGCGGCCACTCGCGGTCCTCTTTGCCGACGTCGCCAACGCCACCGCCGCGCAGGCGAGCGTCCTGATCGGAACGCCAGGTTCGCTGCTCGAACGTCGCAATGCCAGCGGCTTCCGCTTCTATGCCAGGCAGTACTACGACGGCGACGGCCGCAAACGCGAAGCGTACGTCGCCGGCCCCGTCGGCGCGACGGGCGCGGACGCGAGGGCGGCGGAGCTGCGAGCGCAGATGAGCGAGCAAAAGGGTCTCGCCGCGAGTGTGCGGCTGCTCGGACGCGAGGGCTTCCAGGTCGTCGACGCGAAGGTCTGGGCGACGCTCGCCAGCCTGCACAACCACGGCGTGTTCCGGGTAGGCGGCACCCTCGTCGGATCGCACGCGTTCGGCGTCCTGATCAACAGCTTGGGTGCGCGCACGGCCGCCTACGCCACCGAAGATATCGACATCGCGCGCGGCGCTCGCCTGGCCTTCGAGACGGAGACTCAGGCAGACCTCCTGACCGTCCTGGGCGAGTCGGGCATCGACTTCGTCGCGCCCCCCGAGCTCGACAGCCGCCAGCCCTCGACCAGCTTCGGGCAGCGGGGGCACGCGCGCTTCAAGGTCGACCTGCTCGTGCCCGCGAAGGCAAGCGAGCTCGCCATCGTGCCCGTCCCCGAGCTGCGCGCGCACGCCACCAGCGTGCCGTACCTCGCCTACCTCGTCTCGCAGACGCAGCTCGTGCCCGTGCTCGCTCGTGAGGGCGCGTGTGCCGTTCGCACGCCGACTCCAGAGCGCTTCGCCGTCCACAAAATGCTGGTATCGCAACTCCGGCGCGCTCGCAGCACCCGCAGCGCGAAGGACCTCCTGCAAGCATGCACCCTGTTGGCGGTGCTCGCAGACACCCATCCCGGCGCCATCGAAGAGGCAGTCGAGCGCGTCCCCGCCAGCGCCCGCCGCCACCTGCGAGCCGCCCTGCCCCAGGCCCGCGACCTCCTGCTGCCATCCCACCCGCGCGCTCAGCAGGCCCTGACCGAAGCCGCGTAGACGCCGGCGCCCAAGCCCCCTCCAAGCAAATACGTCTGCGAACAGGTGCCATTCTGGCCGGCCGCCGACCGCGACGCGAACACGCCGACGCCCCGACGCATGCGTGCACGCCCCAAAACCGGACCACTTTCGTCCGATTTGTCTTGCTCGCCTTGACGGCCGTCCCTACGGTCGCCTCCTCATGACGCCGGCTCGCTCTTCGGGCAAACGAGGAGCGCTACCCATGTTTCGTCGACCCCCTGATTTCGCCGCCTTCTATTCGACCCGCGCCGGCGAGTCGCTGGCATCCGCCTGGGCCAGACCGTTGGCGGTGTGGCTCGCGCTCGCCCTGGCCGGGGCCGCGTGCAGCACGCGCGCGCCGCCGTCGACCCCTTCACCCTCTGTCGAGGGTGTCGAGGCCGACGCGACCGCCGACAGCACGGCCGACGACGGCGGCGTCTCGGCGACGGACACGAGCCCCGCCGACGGCACGACCATCGATGCCGACGCGACGGCCGACAGCACGCCCGACGACACGGCTTCGCTCGGTGACAGCGCGCCCGACGACACGGTCGTGCCACCGATGGACACGACGTCTCTAGACGTCGCCGACGCCGCCGACGCCGCGGATGTCGCCGACGCCGCGGATGTCACCGGCGCCGCGGATGTCGGCGCCAAGGACAGCGGCCCGGCGACCTGCGCCGAGGCGCCGACCTGCGCGTGCTTCCTCAGCGCCTGTGCCCCTGACCTGGGCGTCCCGTCGGCGACCGCCTGTGGGGTGCTCGACGCCGCCCCTGCCTGCGCGGCGAAGCTGCTGGGCAACTACCAGGCACTCGGCTGCGGTGAACCGTGCGGCGGCATGACCAAGCAGGCGTTCGGAATCGTCTGTGAGGACGACGACTGCGTCTCCGTCAAGAACGCACTCGCCCAGGTCGGCGGCCTTGCCGGCATGTGCGAGACCTGCGCGTCGCTGTGCGCCAACAGCATCGTCGATGGCGCCGAGACCGACCAGGACTGCGGCGGCGGTGTGTGTCCGGCGTGCGAGGCCGGCGAGGCGTGCGCCACGGACCAGGACTGCGGCTCGGGCAAGTGCGCGCTGGGAGCCTGCTCGAAGTACGTCTCGATGAGTATCGCCGAGATCCAGCAGGACCCGACGAGCACGGGGTGTACCCAGGAGATCGCGAGTCTGGTCACCCACAGCGACGTTCGCACGACTGGCGTCGTCACCTCTCCGGTGTTCTCGGCCTCGGCGACCCTGGCTGGGGCCTACATCGGCGCTGCGCAGGGCGGACCGTACTCGGGCGTCATGGTCGTCTGGCCCAAGACGCTGGCGGCAGCGGGGATCGAGCCGGGCGCCTGGATCGAAGTGAGCGGCGACGTCAAGGAGTTCTTCTGTCATACCGAGGTGTTCGCCGCCAAACTCGAGCTGCTGGCCAGTCAGGGCAAGGCGACGCCTGCGAAGCTCGTCGCCAGCGAGGTCGCCGACGAGCAATACGAGAGCACCTGGGTGCGACTCGAAGCGGTCAAGCTCGTCGACGATTCGACGCTCGACGCGGGGTTCTTCACGACCGACGGCGGCCTGGCGGTCGGGCTGGTCGACTTCCAGCAGCAGGTCGCGGCGGGTACGAAGGAGTTCGCCTGGATCGAGGGCGTCGTGAAGTACACCTTCGGTGGCTACAGCCTGATGGCGACCGGGCTGGGGCCCTGGGTCGATCCCTGCACGCCCAACCCCTGTCTGTACGGCATCGCTTGCGCGGCCCAGGCCGACGGCTTCACCTGCCAGGGCGACACATGCGACAGCCCCCTGGCCATGGCGGAGGTCGGCACGCTCAAGTGGGCTGGCGTCGGCACCACGGTGGGCCCCGGCAGAACGAACGCCATCCAGCCCGACGGCTGCCCGAAGCTTGGCAAGCTGACGTCGTCGGGCCCCGCCAGCGACGAGGTCTGGTCGCTCGTCGCCCCCAAGGCCGGCTCCTATCGGATCAGCGTCAAGCCCCTGAAGATGGGGTCGGATCTCTTCGTGTATGCCTATCCGCAGACCGCGTGCGCCGGCATGTGCTACGGCTACGTCGACAACGCAATAGGACCCGGCGAAGAGGTGCTCGACCTCGCCGACGTGGCCGCGGGATCCAGTCTGAGTGTCGTCGTGGACGCCTGGGATGTCGACGAGGGCGGCTCCTATCAGATCGCGGTCGAGCGCCTGGACTGCCCCGACGGTGTCTGCGCCATCGTCAAGGCGGACAGTCCGGTCATGAGCCACGCGATGTCCGTCGGCAGCAACGGGCTGCCCACGTTCCTGCGGCGGACGGGCAACACGACCGGGTCCCGGCTGGTCTTCTGCGACAGCCCATACTGCGCGTCGGGCGTCGTCAGCGAGAACCTGTTCTCGGCGGTGACGCCGGAATATGGCTACAGCGTCAGCTTCGCCATGGCGGCCGCCCCAACCGGTGCCACTGGGCCTGCCGTCGCGTTCGTGTCGTGGCCGGGTGGTCCGCCTTCCTACGCAGCGCAGTTGCTCGAGTTGTACGAGTGCGCCGACGCGAAATGCAGCTCGCACACCACCCGGACCGTCGAGAAAGGCGGCCCGCTCGGCCAGCCCGCGCTCGCCTTCGGCGCTGCCGGGGTCCCGATCGTCGCCTACGTGCACGGCTCGACCGTGCGGGTCGCGCACTGCCCCAAGAAAGAGCCGTGCACGTCCACCGTCGTGGCGACGAACAACACCGGCGCTCCGGTCGTGGCGATTGGCGGTGACGGCTTGCCGGTGCTGGCGTGGGGCAGCGCCGCCGGCCTGGTGGTCGTCCACTGCGCCAAGCCCGACTGCTCGACGGCTACGACCGAAGTGCTCGGAACGGACACGGGCACAGCCGCCATGGCCATCGGCAAGGATGGGCTGCCAATCCTGGCGCAGCCCCTCGCGGCCGGAGGCTTCCGTTTCACGAAGTGCGGAGATCCGACCTGCGCGCCCGAGAAGGTCGCCTTTTCGGGAGACTTCCCCGTGCAGTTGGTCTCGGCGCCCAGGATCGTCGTGGTGCCCGACGGCCGCGTCGTGATCGCCGCGCGTCTGACCAGCGGCATGCTGACCGTGTACAGGTGCGAGAAGCCCGACTGCTCGGACGAAGGCATCGCCGGCTGGGAGTTCCCGTCCAAGGGCGACTTGGGTCTCGAGCTCGCCGTCGGCGCCGGCGGCGACCCGATGGTGTCGTACTTCTCCAACGGGCAGCTGCGGCTGCGCCACATCAAGATGCCGCCGCCAGTCGCTCCCTGAGCGAGCGCGGCGACCCGTGCCTTCCAAAAACCCATCCGGCAGCTCCTGAGTCCCGGGCCTTCGACGGCCAGGGACTCTGGCCTGTCCTTTCCAACGGCCAGGTGAGTCCGGTCCTCGCCATGATATCTCGCGCAACGGGCCGGGATTCGCCGAAGGTGGCAACCACCAAGCACAACGACGTGGTCGATCAGTGCGCGGCGGTGCGTCCCCACAAGGCGCTCTGCGTAGGGACTCTGCCAGGCAGACCGTGGCGCTGTGAGCACTTCTTCGATGCCAGGCCCCGCCGTTGCACGGAACTTGGCGCCGCACACACGGTCGCGATCTCGCAGCAAGTATCCCGGTGTGGTGTCCCGTGGGAACGCCTCACGAAGCTGCTGCGCTGTCCAGGCCGAGGTCGGATGCTCGGTCACGTTGACGTGCGCGATTCGGCGACGGTCGTGCGCCAAGATGACGCGCACGAAGAGCACCCGGAACGGTGGGGTCGGCACGACCAGGGATTCCGTCGACACCAGATCGGTGACGTGATTGTCCAGCAACGTCCGCCAGGTCAGGGACGGTGGCTTCCGTCCACGGGGCCCAGACCCTGGACACCAGGACACAGAAGGCCGGTCGGCGTCGGATAACTGCGGCCGCCGCGGTGAGCTAGCACTTCATCTTGCAGTACCCCGGGGTGCCGCCCTCCTCGACGCAGTCGTCGAAACACTTCTGCACGCCGTCCGGCGCCGAACAGGCGGCCTTGCACGCCTCCGCGGTGTCCCCCTTTGCAATGCAGGCTTCGTAGCACACCACGACAGCGTCGGGCACGGTGCACTTCTTGGCGCAGTCCACCTCCTCGCCACCGGCCTTGAGGCACTTGTCGTTGCATTCTTTCTGCGGGTCGGCTCCTTTGTCGCCAAAGCAGATCGGCTCCGCCAGGGGCTCGTTCCAGGCAGGGGGCACATCGAGCTCGGCCTGGACCGCTGCCCGCCGCGCCTTGATCCAGGCCCGCACCTCGTCGGCGGCGACCGCTGGATCCGGTTTCTTGCCGCCCAGATGCAGCGGGTCGCCCTTCGTCAGTGGCGCCACCAGCTGCTCGATGCGATCCACTTCGGCCAGGAGCACGTCCTCGTCCCACACGTCGGCGAGCAGCCCGGCCATGGCGGCGAGGTACTTTGCCCGGGTGGGCGGGTACAGATAGAGCCGCCGGGTGAGCATTCCCTTGGCACGCAGGACCTTGGGCGCGTCCGGGCTCACGCCCTTGCTGAAGCTTGAGAAGGTGTTGTCGACCCCCCAGGGGATGAACTGCATCCGGCCATCCGCCGGGTCCACGTACAGGTAGAAGTTGTTCATGTTGCCGGCGTAGCCGTCGCCGTGCTGAACCAGCACCTCGGCGGCCCAGAACGCGGCGAACTTGTCCACGTCGATGCGCGGCGCCAGCGCCGCCTCGAGGCCGTCGTCGGGCGCCTCCAGGGCGGTCTTCATGGCGATCAGGGCGCTCGAGTCCGGTTCGTCGTCGTTTGTCTTCTGCTCGAACGTGTTCAGCCACTTGTCGCGAAAGTCGCTGAGCGTGCCCTCGAACAGCGGGCCCTCGTTGTCGGCAAAGTGCCGGGCGATGAAGCGCTTCTTGATGCTGTCCAGGTGGGTGAAGACGCCGAGGTCTTGGCCATTGACCGTCACGTGGGCGAAGTTGCAGCGCGGCGTCGGCACCCCCGCCGCCGCGAACACCTGGTAGGCGAGACACTGACGCACGTGGGAGGGGTCGGACTTGTCGTTGTTGAGGGTCAGCCGTTCGAGGCCAAACAGCTCCTGGCCCGCCGTGAACTTGTCGAACTTGATCTTCAGCGACGGCTTGTTGTCGTCCAGCGAGCCGAGGAAACCCTTCTTGCGGACGCCGACGTTGGTCAGGGTCTGACCGTTCACGGTCACGGTGGCGGGCTTGTAGACGAAGCTGCTGACGAACGGTCCCGACATGCACTTGTCACCGGAGTTGGCTGACAGATCGCGGGTCTGCGTGCGGATGAAGTCCCAGTCCTCTGGCTTCATCGTG